>NZ_FUKJ01000243.1 GCF_900163745.1 Crenothrix polyspora | reverse complement strand
TCAACCGCCCGGGCATCCCATTGCGTCACATCTCGGGCAAGTTGCTCCAGCACTGCCGCCGTGCCTTTGCGCCGCCTTAAGGCGATAGTATGAGCCACCTCGGCTCGTTCAAAGCCTTGTAGCTTACCGAGTGAATTTAAGGTTTGGTAGCCAATTAAATCGCCAATATAGGGAACCACCCAATCGGCACAAGTCTCAACAAACAGGTCGTCGTAAAGTTGAGAAAGATTTTCCTCAACGACACCAATTTGTTCGGAAAAAATGTAACACAAGGCTTTAAGAGGCCCACGCGCTGCCTTCTCTAAAAGTTCGTTACGTCGTGCATGCTGCGTAACCGTCAAGCTTGAAGCAGTATCTAGTGCCTTAAGTTCGGTAATCTCATCAGCCGTCAGTAAGACCGACATTCCTGCCGCAAGCTCAGCATCCCGAATGCGGTCAATCGCAGGAAAAAGGCGATAGAGTGTTTCTGCGTCAAAACTCATGGCATCACCTCCAGCGTTATCGGCCCCGGATCCAAAGTCAGCAATTCTGCGCCTAAAGGCATAGCCGTATAAGAAGCTAGCGGAACAGCCACTGTCAAGCGGGGCGATACTTTTGGTGGCGGCGGTCTATCCACCCGATAAAGCGCATCCAAAAATCCAGCCTCAACACCTGCGACATTCTGGATAACAGCTAACACGTAATCTACTGCCACGCCCTTGCCAAATTCAGAGCGTTCAAATCCAAATGTTTCACGCAACACCCTCTTAACTTCGGGTAAAACGATATCAGGATCAGCATCTGAGCTAATCTTGATTTTGGCACTCAGGCGAAATGGCACAGAACGGTAATTGACCAAACGCAAAGGGATTAATGGATCGCCATAGTCGCGTAGTGCCTTAAGAAGATTTCTAAAAGTATCACTGTTTTCAGTCAAAGGAGCACCATCGTCACCCGCTACCGTTAAAAATACGCCACGCCCTGGGCCAATGTTGATTTTAACCGCATGTGCCTTGGCTATTCCGGCGAAAGCTCTGGCAAAATCTTGATAATCCTGGATAGAAACCGCCCGTTCAAGGGTTTTTACGGTTAATGGCGCATTGGTTCGGGCAGCCTCCTGTTTTTCTCCATCAGCCCCGCCATTGGCGGGCTCAGGGTTGCTGACACCGGAAACACCCAGGGGTCGAGTCAGCAGGGTAGACAGTTTACCCGCAGGTACATTACCGGCAAGTCCAAGTCCTTTTCGATAACTAGCCCGGATATTATGGTCGCCGGAAGGCAACAAGCCACCTTCCTTACCGTCACCAAAACGGACAGTGGTATGTGCTTCGGCATCGGTCAGCGTAGCATAAACCCTATCATGTGAGCCCTGTTGAAACAGGGTAGCCTTTTCTTTCCATTCCAGATCGTTAACCCGTACCTTGAGCGTTGATAGTCGACCTGATGGCGTATCTGCCTTTATATAGGTCAAGGGTGATTGTTTCAGCGTGAAATTGGCATTGCGCAGACGTGCATCGCCGCTGCCTAGAACTTCGTTGACCGTCTCGCCGTGGGTGGCCTTGGCAAGATTTGCGTTGATACGAACTGTAGCCCGTTCGTAACAATTTTGAAGTGATTGTTTCAATTTGAAACTTGTTCGGTCTCGATCAGGGGGAAGAATTGAGTCTATAACTACAATTTCGGAAATTTCAGGATCGTTCTTATGGGATTTTTCCAAACGCAAGCGATTAGCGGGGATAATTAAAATACCAATGCGGCCATCACGATCCTGAACTCGAAGTTTTAGTTTAACGGAGGGTATTTTGCCTAAGGCATCTTCGAAATTTTTTGGCGGCATCATTACTCCACCGTTTTCTTGCTCAGGAGCTGCGTAGAGTATTAGAGAGTCGCCTTCTGTCAAATCGATTTCGTTAGCATCTTCTGGCTTAAATTTAAGTATCGTCTCACCATTCAAGACCACTATTCGCTGCCTCTTACCATAAATAGCAAGTATGCGTTCTGGTACAAGCTCAAGGTGTAAGGAGGCCAAACTCACCTGGTTGCCATAAAGAGGAGCAAACAGCGGT
>NZ_FUKJ01000242.1 GCF_900163745.1 Crenothrix polyspora | reverse complement strand
TTGGGAAGTCATACGTCGTCAAGTTTTCTTAAAAATGTTAAATTATTTCTGAGCTATTACTTATATGCAGCGGGGCCGGCATACGGCGCTAATCCGACTGGCGGACTCGCCACTTGTCGCGTCATCAATGTCGGAACGACATCTGTGAGCATCACACTCCGACAGGTCATTACCAATACAAACAGCATCCTTCCCTTATCTTCGGACTCATGCGGAGTCTCGATTGCGCCCGGTAATAATTGTGCTTACAGTGCGCCGGTTGGTGGCAACTTTGCGCTTTCTTGCCGTCTTTTCGTCGCTGGTAATGATCCCCAAATCAGCGGCACCCTGGACGTGCAAAATCCCATAGGTACGATCAAAGTCGTCGTGCCGATGCAAAATACCAACAATTAGCACGTAAGCTGCGTCAAACAACTTGCCCCCGCCGCCCTTCGTTCCGAGGCATGGCCAGCGGTTAGTCCGAGGTTTTTTCGAGGTCTGGCGGGAGGCAAACCGGTGTTGGAGTCTGCGGGTCTTTCCAGCTTGCGGCTCGATTTAGGTGCGAGTTATCAGCAAGTAGCCTCGATGGAGTGGAACGAAATCGAGGTTTTTTTACCTTAGGGTCGTACGAACCCCAACAAATCGGGGCGAAAAGCGTTAGGGTTTACGTCGTTCTCCCCAACCTTGTATGATCAAAATACATAATATATTGGAAGGAGATCAAGTAAGATTTAATAGTTCATTGGGAGGCCGTCCCAACCTGAGGACTGGTTTTAACCAGAGCCTGTTGTGTAGATTGGCCCCCGCCCTATTCACCCATACCGTGGAGTATCCGAGGCTTAGAGCCTGCATACACAAGGAAGGTAGGTGCATGTTCAGGGTCGGGAACCAATGAGTAGTTTACTTTCATTAACTCATACTTACAAACCAATATGACGAACATTGAACATAAAGAAACGTCCCATAAAGTAAAGCCAGAGCTATTTGCTGGCATTGATGTTGGTGCTGAGGAACTGGTTTTGGAGATTCGCAAAAATGGTAAGCCTTTTAACCCACAAAAATTTGCCAATACCCCATCTGACCGTGCACGATTAGTGAATAAATTGGCCAAGCTACCCGGTATTATTGTTTGTCTGGAAGCCACAGGTGTCTACCATTTCGACTTATCTATCGCCCTTCACGATGCGGGTGTGTTGCTTATGGTGGTTAATCCGAAGGCTTCCCACAACTTTGCCAAGGTCTTGATGAAAAACAGTAAAACAGATGCTGTCGATGCCAGTACCTTGGCCGAATACGCCGCGAGAATGGACTTCGTCGCATGGACACGCCCGTCCGATGAGACACTTGCCTTACGCAGCTTCTCTCGACGCATAAACTCTCTAACCGGTCAGAAAGCAGCTGCCAAAAATCATCTGCATGCGCTAAACGCCACGTCGGAAATACCAAAAGCGGTGCTGAAAGATGCCAAGCTAGCCATCACTCAATTAGAGAAACGGATTGATAACTTAACAGCCGAGGCATTAATCTTAATCGGTAAATATCCCGAACTCGACCGGATACTGCTGTTACTAATCGGCATTAAGGGCATTGCTCAAACCAGCGCCATTGCGCTCATGGGCGAATTACTGTTGTTGCCGCCTGGTCTTTCCCATCGGGAATGGGTAAAGTTTGCAGGCCTTGATCCTAAAGCCTTTGACTCCGGCAAGAGCGTCCACAAAAAAACGCGATTATCCAAGGCCGGTAACCGACATATACGAGCCGCCCTGTATATGCCGGCCTTGAGTGCCAAACAGCACGATCCACACATCAAGGCCTATTTTCAACACCTTGTTGATAATGGAAAGAAACCGTTACAAGCTGTCTGTGCCGTCATGCGAAAATTGCTTCACGCAATTCATGGTATGTTGAAACACAATCAGCCTTTCGACAACACCCGTTTTTATGCGATTCCGACATGTACCAATTAGTTAAAATTTAACAAAATAGGCTTGACTGTGAACAGAGTATCTACTGCTGACCCCAAAGAAGTGAGATGTTGATATACACCGATTTTTGAGTTTTTAAATGCACCTAAAAAGTGTTTACTTAGAGAGTATTACGCACGACTCTGCCTTGTTTGGATATACCTTTTAATAAACTGTTTCCCCTGATTCAATTCCTTACGGCAAAAGCTTGCCAGTTTCCTGGTGTTGACATCATCCAGTGTACCGCCTATGCTGAAGTGTTTGATAAAACTTTGTCCCACTGCATAGGTAATGGCTCCGCCTAATAGGCTCAGACTGGCATTCCCCCCTAAAGTGCCGATGCCGGGTACGAACTTAAATGCGCTCCCCATGCCCACAAAGACTAGTGTTGGTGTTGAACCACCGAGTACGGCAAGCAGCGCAGCCCTGATTTTGTGACTGTCGAACTCAACGCCATAATGCTGGCACAACTGCTCCAGCATGTTGTACTGAAGGCCGCCCAAGGCTACCAGGTCAAACAATGGCAAAGGCACCAGCCCCATCGCTGAACCGGACAACATATGATTTTTGACGATACGGTCTGCGTCCTGTTCGCGGATGGTAAGGTTTTTCATTCCTAGCTCAGTCTGGGCATGAGCCATATGCGCAGTTAGTTCGTCCAGCAAAGCCGCCTGCTGACAAGATAACACAGCTTCAGCCTCAGTAGTCATTGTTTCAGTATTCATAAAACTACCTCTTGAATTTATTGTTATAAGGATAACAAGAAGTCTTCAAGGACAGAGTATACTTAACAAAACTTAACAAAATTATGCTAAAAGCCTGTGAATCAGATTGCTATGATTAAAAACAACTTGCGAGGATTATTAACTTGGGTTACATCGAATGATACGGACGGTATGGGCAATACAGCTGATTGGTTTGGTAAGCATCCTGCTGTTATTGACTGTCACACTTCCTCGTTATGCGCAAATTCTGC
This sequence comes from Crenothrix polyspora, assembly GCF_900163745.1. Lineage (GTDB taxonomy): Bacteria > Pseudomonadota > Gammaproteobacteria > Methylococcales > Methylomonadaceae > Crenothrix > Crenothrix polyspora_B. The sequence continues at coordinate 828 of NZ_FUKJ01000242.1, read as the reverse complement.
CGTACTCTATTGCCAGCCACGCACAGCAACAGCTCCATGAACAGGGTATGCAGTGGGTCGCTGTGCGGATCAGACAACCCAACAGTAGAGGTGTAGTTGTTAGTGGCAACGCCGCCAATGCCGATGAACAGCAAAAGGCCATCAACACCACCCAATCCTTGTGGTATGTGCAGCAAGCAGAAGACGCTACTAACCCCCGAATTATTGAGCCTTACACTATGCATATCCAATGGGATGGCAATAAATTGTCGCTCAATGGTTACGTCAACAGTGATAAAGCCAAGGCAGAATTGGCGGAAAAAATACAATCCACCTTCGGCAGTGCCACCAATTTGACAGCCCTACAAAACGGTGTAGGCGCACCTACAGGCTGGGAACAACTCATCGGCCATATCGTTCTTAAAGAAATCAAACCGCTAAAATTAGCGTCTGTTCGCATGATTGACCGGACAGTCCATTTTTCTGGTAAAGCAGCCACCAGCAAAGAAGTAGAAGGCCTAAAAAAATCACTAGAGCCTTTTAAAACGCAGGGTTATAACATTTTAGTCAACATGGCAGCACTGGACAATGCAGCAGTCGTCTGCCAGCGAGAATTTAACCGCTTGTTGTCACAAGACAAAATTATGTTTAAATCCGGCGGTGCCAGTATTGATAGCAAGAGTGATGCCCTGCTTCAAGATCTTGCAGATACTGCCATCTTTTGTGCAGACTCAGTCGTCCTGATCAGTGGCCACACCGATGATATCGGGAATGAAGAAGATAACCTCAGATTGAGTGAGCAACGGGCCAAAGCGGTCAAAGGTTGGTTGTTCAATCAGGGCGGCGTAC
>NZ_FUKJ01000241.1 GCF_900163745.1 Crenothrix polyspora | reverse complement strand
TTGCAGAACGAATTAAAACACCCGTGGCAACCTTGCGCGATTGGGAGCAGGGTAGGTTCGTGCCGCCCGGTGGCGTGCTATGCCTGTTAAAGATTATTTACAATCATCCTGATTTAATAAGTGAGCTTGATGCTGCATAAAAGCAGAGTATTACCATTCCGGCTTGATTGATGGCAAAGAATGGAAAGATAACCGGTTCTGGTGGCTGTGAGGTTATACCAACCAATCTTCCAGTTTTATGCCTGGCACTCTGGTGAATTCACGGGTGTTGTGGGTTACAACGGTCATATCGTTAGCAATCGCGATAGCGGCAATCTGCAAATCATACGGGCCAATGGGTGTACCTTGACTGGCCAAATACGCGCGAATATCGCCAAATTGTCGTGTTGCTTGTCCCGAAAAGGTAAGCTAGGCAACCAGGCCAACAAAGTGAACAAACGGGCGCGATTTTGTTCTTGTTTGGTGCTTTTAGCGACACCAAACCATAGCTCGGCTTCAACTGGCGCACAAATCCACAAAGCAGATCGCCCGACACGGCGTACATGGCTCAGCAATTGCGGGTGTTCTTTCATCAAGGCAATAGCGGCATTGGTATCCAACAAATAGGGCATCAATCCAAAGCCTCACGTTGTGCGTCCACGCCTAAATCATCGCCGTTGATGTCATCGGGAAAATCTTCGCTCAAACCACCGGTTAAAGCCGTAAGAAAGGCTTCAGTGTCGTTTTGTTGTTTTTGGTGGGTAAGGAATAGGGGCATAACGTTGTTCCAAAAATTCGATGAAATCCAAAGCTTCGCGAGCTGCGGTTTCTGGAAGATTCAGGCTGTGTTGGTAAATGGTTTCGGCTAAATTCATGGCATATTTCCCAAGATAGTTATTAAATCCCCACAATTTCAGTCAGCAAGTGCTTATCTTGGTCGAGAATACCGTCGGCATCACTGGCCGGATTGGCTTGAGCCCAATTCAATGCTTGCTGCAAATCGGCTGCTGATTGGGGTTGTTGCAACCAGCGTTCATTATCTGGAATAACCGTGGCCGTGCGAATCAACCAAACCACTTGGTCTTGTTGTTCAACCAATACCTGCTTCTCTGCATATTGCTTTCCTAAGGATATTTGCCCATTAGCACCAATGATTTTAATGCTCGGTTGCGATACAGTTCTTGTCATAGTAATCTCTATACATACTAAACGCACTATAGCACTATTTTATGAGAGAGTAATCTGTATGGGGTTGCGGAACTTGTAAGGTGGTTTCGCGTTGGCAACCCTCCTTACCGAAGTTGATGACGTTGAGTGCTGAAATGGTAATGATGTGATTTTTTTAATGACTGGGTATGTCTACCAAGAGTAGTTCCATTGCCTTAATAACGGCCTCAGTCCGGTTGTGTGCGCCCAATACTTGCAAGATGGCAACAATATGCAGTTTTACGGTACCTTCTGTTACCTCCAGTGCTTTGGCAATGGATTTGTTAGGTAGCCCTTGTGCCATCAGTTGCAAAACTTCATGCTGGCGGATGGTTAAGATGCTTGGCTCGCTTTTAGTACTTGTATGGTTAGGCTTGTTGTTTGCTTGCAAATAGCATGGAAAATAAACATCACCCGCCAGAATAATCCGAAGAGCCGCCAGCATTTGATGGCTGCTATGTGTTTTTGGGATATAACCCACTGCACCGTTAGCCTGCGCCTGCCTAATGTGTTGACAGGTTTCAGAGCCAGACAGCACCACAATAGAGACTGTCGGTGCCAATTTGCGTAAACTCGGTAAAGCGGACAGCCCATCCACGCCCTGCAAATCAATGTCCAGTAACATCAGATCAAGATTGCGGGTGTTGGCTATCCTGTAGGTGGCTTCCTCAATATTAGCGGCCTCATGCACTACCATCAGTGGAGCGAGTTGGTTTAGGACATGCACCAGAGCTTCCCTGAACAGGGCATGGTCATCTACAAGTAGAATATGCATAAAGTACGCCTTACATTTAGGGCTTCAACATCAGCTCCAAGACCAAAAAATTAACGGTACGGCAACATTTGCCAGAGTTTACATGATAAAGTTTTTGTAAAATAAAAGCTGTGAACTATTTCACACTTTCGGCAGCATTAGCCTGATGCAAGCTTGCGTCCCTCAGGCTTTCGTAGCCCCTGTATATTGCGTGTTTGGTATCGTCAAATACAGGGCAAGCATTTTTTGACAACCAGGCTTATTTTAATTAAAGTAATTAAATTGATTAATATTAACAATATCTTCGCCAAACGGATAAAGTCAGTTGGAAATGATATTCGGCAAAATTTTATGCAATTGATTTTTATGTATTTTGTATTTTCAACTTGCATCCATTTTGATCAAATTTAAGTCAAAATCCAAAATTGGCGAAGGTATTGATTAAGGGGGCATCATGGAAATATGCAATGCAAGCGATGCTAAAAGAGAATTTGGGGAAATCTTACTTAAAGCCCAAAAAGAGCCTATTGGAATCAATAAAAACGGCAAGCCTGTAGCCGTTATGCTTTCAGTCAGTGAATATGAAGAATTACAATTTTTAAAAGCACAATGGTTAAAGTCAGAGCTGCAAAAAGGGTTGGATGATTTACAGGCAGACCGCGTCAAAAATGGTCAAGATGTGATAAGTCTTCAAAGAAAACGTATAACGAATGCCGCAGTATAAGTTTACCGGGCAAGCCGAAGGTGATCTTGATGCCATTGTTGAATATACGTTAGAAAATTGGGGGCAATCCCAGGCTGCAAAATATATAGACGGGCTGGAGGCATTGCTTGAAAACCTTACACATGCACCTTCGCTTGGCCTGAACCAAGACACCGTTTTCAAGGATTTATTGAGTTTCCCTTATGCGATCCATGTTGTGTACTATGTGGAGACCGCTGATGGCATTACGGTTATCAGAATTCTGCATAAGCGTACGGACACAAAAAGGCATATTTCAGTAACACAGAAAATGCAATAGGCCGAGCAAGGCAAAATACAACACCAACAACAGATGTTCACACCCCATATTCTCTTTTTTGAACGGATCGTTGCTGGCTTTACCAAACACCCCTATCTTTTTTGGCTACTGGTCAGCTTAGTGCCCATCAATTTATCGGTGGTATTGTTTGCCCAAACAGGCAACAGGGTTTTTATCAGCACGGCAATGCCGTCATCCTTTGCTATAAGCCTACTGCCGTTAGCCATTAAAATTGGAGCTATTTTTATGGATTATTGGGGCAGGGGATTAAGGCATTTTGTACTGTGTCCAGAACAGGAAATCGAATCGTGGTTCCAAAACCAGATGGCTTTTCTTTCCGGCAGTCTAGGGATGTTATTCAGCGGGATATTTTTAAGCGTTTTAGGAATCACTTTATATTATTTTTCAGGGGTCTTTGTTGGCTTAAACAATACCCAGGCTGTCACTTTGGCCTTAATTATCTTATTGAATTGTTTGGTTTCAGGGGCAGCATGGTTTAGTCTGTTTTGCTTCGCCAGAATTATCTGGCGCTTAGGGCGTTTTCCGCTAAAAGTGGAACAAAATCCAGAGGGGGTATTATCAACAGGAAATACTCTCATGAAGTGTTATGCGATAACCATTATTCTCAACTATACGTTTTCTCTCATCAACAGTATCGCAATGCAAAATATGAGGCTACTGTTTATATTAGAAGCGCCCTATATTGTCTTTTTTGCCATTTCTTTTATCGTTTGCCAAATTCCAGTCCATAACCGAATGGTGGATTATAAAAAATTGAAACTGGCTGAAATTGATGGCTTGTTGGCTTCTTTAAGCCAACAACAAAATCCCAATACGCTTATGGAAGCGGAAGCGCTCAGGCCGCAAATGGAGGCTTTAAAAAAAACGCGTGCTAACATCATGGCATTGCCAGAGTGGCCTGCGGGTTGGAAATCGGTACTAAAAATTGCCCGGTTTTAGAGATTATTGTTTACCATAAATCCATACCAAGCCAATGTATGGGACTTTGATAGCCAGGTAGATATAAGGGTGGGCACATGCTTTTTGTGCCCACACGGAATAATTCCGAAATAAAAGGTGGGCAAAAAAGCGTGTCCACCCTACATGCTGGACGCTTATCGGGGGGTATGGTATTTAATGTTTTCACAATGGATCACTGCCATTAAGGATGGGCTGTGGAAACGAATGCCAGCCCGCCGCATTGTTAGGGGGTAAACCAACAACGAATTAAGATTATAATTGGCAAACCCAACTGTTTGCGAGGAACTTGAAATGTCAACTGAAGCCATTAGCACCGTGGTAAAAATGCTGGAATCCTTACCAGAATCCGCACAAAATCAGGCCATAAACCATCTTCGTGATTACCTAGCCGACTTGCAGGATGAAATCCGCTGGGATAACTTATATAAAAATACCCAAGCTAATCTCATAGCCAAAGCGCGTCTAGCCAAACAACAGATTGCGGCAGGACACTCGCAGCCGCTAAATTATGATGACTTATGAAATCAGATACTTTACCGTCATATTGGGAAGCGTATCAGGAACTCAACCAAACTATCAGAACCAGTGCACGTAAGGCATATTGCCTATGGCTGGAAAACCCCTTTCATCCCTCTTTGCACTTCAAGTGCATCAATCGGGAAGAAGACATCTGGTCGGTCAGAATTACCCGAAACTACCGTGCGGTAGGTATACTCGACAACAATACCGTCACATGGTTTTGGATTGGGAATCATGATGATTATGAACAGTTTTTCTCCTAGCATGATGGCTACTGCTGAAATCGCCAAAAACACTGGACAGAAATATATCGGTCGTGGATACTTCTGTCCCTGATATGGCAAAACACGTCAAATTAAAACAACAATGAAAACAAACACTAGGAGATAATAATGGGTTTTATGCAAGGTAAACGGGTGTTAATTGTGGGCTTGGCCAGTAATCGTTCGATTGCCTGGGGAATAGCGCAAGCCATGCACCGCGAAGGCGCTGAATTGGCATTCACCTTCCAAAACGAAAAACTGCAAAGCCGCGTGGTAGAAATGGCCGGACAATGCAATTCCAACATTATTATCGAATGTGATGTCAGCCATGATGACCACATCAGCAATGTGTTTACCGAATTGGCCAAGCACTGGGATGGGTTGGATTGTATCGTGCATTCTGTCGCTTTTGCGCCGCGTGATGCACTAAATGGCGATTATGTAGAGGTCACCACCCGTGAAAACTTCAGCATGGCGCATGATATTAGCTCATACAGCTTTACCGCGCTGGCCAAAGCCGGCCGTGCCATGATGGCAGGACGTAACGGTTCTTTGCTGACCTTAACTTATCTGGGCGCAGAACGCGCCATCCCCAATTACAATGTGATGGGGGTGGCCAAAGCCAGTCTGGAAGCCAATGTTCGTTATATGGCGGTTGCTTTAGGCGCAGAAGGCACTCGCGTTAATGCAATTTCCGCAGGCCCGATCAGAACCTTGGCGGCATCCGGCATTAATGATTTTAAAGCCATGCTCAACAAGGCGATGGATACCGCACCGCTCAAACGTAATGTCACTATTGATGAAGTCGGTAATGCGGCGGCCTTTATGTGTTCCGATTTGGCATCCGGTATTACCGGTGAAATCACTTATGTGGATTGCGGATATAACATTGCAGGGTTGGCGGCTTCCTAAGTTGTAAGTATTCACTTCCCCCTTTGAAAAAGGGGGATCGAGGGGGATTTATTTAAAAAATCTCCCTTTATGCCCTTTGGGTACTAACCCCTCTTTTTCAAAGAGGGGGACTGAATGATTACCCTAAGTTCTGTCGTAGAGACGCAAGATTTTGCGTCTCTACACACCTGGAAATTCTGAAAACCTAGAGAACAGATAACGTCAACAGGAAAATAAAAGCCAAAATCAAATACAGGGTAAATATACCTTTACGGCTTAGGCCGTCCCTGAACTTTTTGTATTCCGCCAGTAGCTCAGCCTTAATATTGCCAGATTTCAGAATGCGTTTGCATTGGCCTCGAAAGGTCAGCAGTTCTTCTTCCGCTTCTTCTGCAGAAATAATTTCCATGACTTTTGAAAAATAATGCCCGCATTGCGTGCATTTAACCGCATCTTTATTCCGTGCATAGCCACACGAAGGACATTTGTTCATACCAGCCTCTTAAAAAATAGTTTCAAAGCATGTTGTCATCGTAAGCGATACGGATCCATAACAATGGATTTCACCTTGCGCCCCAGCATAATAATTTTACCGCTGTAACGCTCATAGCCTGTTGAAGAAAATTCAAACATAAATGTGCGTTTTAGTTGCATTTTTCCGGCGTTATCCCTTTCAAAACCAATGCTGGTTAAGGCGATATAGGCATCCAGCATTTGCACTTCCATTGCTAAACAGTAGTCTCTGGTAGCCATAAAGGCGATTTCTTTCACCTTTTGTGCGCTCATCCAGTAAATAAAAGCACAAAGCAAAAGCCCAATAAAAATAATATCATCTATCATTGTCTGAAAAAATAAGGTGTAGAACGGGGACGTATTGCATAATTATCGCAAATAACAACCACTAAGGTTCGCCTAAAAAATATTGTTATGATGTAATTGGACAGAAAATATGTTTATCATGACGCAATTTTTCAGTTTGTACAGTTTCTGCTTTCTCTGAAAACAGTCGTAATACGGGTAGGTATACAATGCGGATATTGGTTTTAGTGTTAAATATGGTTGTTGGCGCAGCTTTTGCCAGCTATTCTACCGATATGTTGGCAGCATCCGGGCACAAATCGCACAAAAGCAGCCACAAAAAGTCACATGGCAAAGGTAAAAGACACCGTGGGCATGGCAAAGCGGTCGTGCGTGATCCAGGCAATGTCTGGGATCGCATTCGTGCTGGCATGAGAATCCCAAAACCTGTGCCGCCGCAAGCGTTCTCAAGTTTAAGCCAGAGAACAGTCATCAGCACGCCAGCGGCTTCCGATCAGGCGAGCGGGGATCAGCACAGTGCCAGCGAAAAAACAGAAGCCGAATTAACCAGTAAATACACGGAGCTAGGCAGACAGCATCAATTATTAAGCCGTAACCGCCTGGCTTCGCCCAGTATTGCGACTGCGCCTTTGCAAAACTATACGCGTTATGGTCGCCAGCGTCTTAACACTGGTCGTTCTGGGTTAGGCGAAACTAATGCAACCATTGCGCAATCGTTGCAAAATCGTCAAGGGCGCTTGTTGCAACCCAGCTCTGACTATCTGACTTCCGGTGCTAATGCGCGTACACGTATTCGCACCCAGCTTGCGCCCCCTTCGGCCTCTGCGCTTAATCATGCGCCAAGCATCAGTTCAGCGGTCATTGCCAAGCCCGGTGATTCGTCGGGCTATTACACCAAAAAAGCACCGGATACCCAGCCAATTTCCCACGCCGCCGATGCACCAGGACAGATACAAAACCCGATAGCCAGGCAAAACACCCAGGAAGAAGAGATCTGGAAGCGACAGGCGACCATCTATGGACGTTTTAAACAACAGGTCAACGGTTACGCACAGCGGCCTGATTATCTGCAACGCGTTGCTGAACGCTCGCACCCTTATCTGTACCATATTGTTGAAGAACTTAGCCAACACGGCATGCCTATGGAATTGGCGCTGTTACCGGTGGTGGAAAGCGCTTTTCAGGCGACGGCTCTATCGCCTATGAGTGCTGCCGGTATCTGGCAGTTTATTCCTAGCACCGGACGCGATTTTAATCTGATGCAAAATGCGAATTATGATGCCCGNNGCCTATAATTGCGGGCAAGGCACTGTTGATGCCGCGCTCAGCGCCAATAGGGCGGCAGGTTTAGGCACCGATTACTGGTCGTTGAATTTGCCGGCAGAAACCATGGATTACGTGCCGCGCTTATTAGCGGTCGCGCATATTTTTGCCAGTCCGGGTGCTTATGGTTTAAGGATTAGCCCCATCAGAAACGAGCCTTATTTTGTCAAGGTTAAAATTGACCGCAAAGCCGATATTGATTATCTGACTGGCAAAGATTTGACAACCGTTGCACAAATGGCCAATCTCAGTTATGGCCAGTTTTGTCAACTGAACCCCGGCTATATTCAATCCAAATTAACCGCGAATGGCCCGTTTACTTTTTTAATGCCCGGATCTCATGCCAATAAGTTACGTGATAGTTTGGACAGTATTGCGAAATTTTTAGGTGAGCCTGCGCCATTGCCTAAAAATGCGCCGGTAAGCGCAGAAGCTACCAAAGAAGCAGGTCTGGCGGCAATATCTTCAGCAATCAGCATTGCTTCACCGGCTATGGCTATCAAGTCGCCCGCAATTAGTAATCCATTTGTATCGTTGGATTTGGGTGCGGGTCAAAGCAAAACGACCAAGCAATTAACGGCAGGCGCTATCGATAGTGTGCTAACACCTGATAAAATCGATTAGTGTAAATAATCTTTACTATATTATTGTTTTTATAGATATATTAAGAAAAAATAAATAAATTTTGTAATTTTTTACTAGTATTATCCAAGCTTGTATTGGGTCATTAAATAAAATTTGGCAAGCCCTGTGCAAAACTGATTTTTTCAATTAATCTATATCATTATTAACACTATATAG
>NZ_FUKJ01000136.1 GCF_900163745.1 Crenothrix polyspora | reverse complement strand
TTGCTTGGAAAGCGTTACGTCAAATTATATGCAAATTTGGAATAAGGGGTGCGGAATGTCGGGCCGAAAAAGACTTGTGGCGCATTCCAGAAAAAAGTTTGCATACCTTGGAATTATTAGGTGGCTGGCCAGGTGCATTGTTGGCGCAACGTACATTACGCCATAAAAACCGTAAACCGTCTTATCAAGTGGTGTTTTGGTTGATTGTGGGTTTGCATGTGGCTGGGTTGGCTCAATTGCGCTGAACCGTGTATTTTTGAATGGGATGGCGGTGTAACCGGAGGTGCCGAGGAATGGGGAGCGGCTTATTTTTAACCAAAACAATTATCTGAGTAGAGACGCAAAATCTTGCGTCTCTACAGTATTCACATTTTGCAGGATACGATCAGCACATCATCAATATTTCATGAATCTAATACCATACCCCTACATCTCGCTAAGATACTGCATGCAATTCTTCGTGCAGAATTTTACGCAACGTGGCAGCCGTCAACGGTGCTGAATCTGGAGATAGGCTCCCGCGCAGGGTTTCATTAATCAACGTTTGATACCCCTTGCCAGTTTGCGCTGCGCTATCTTTAAAGGCGGCTAAAATATCATCGTCCAGAAAAATAGTGATGCGTGTTTTTCCGGTGGATTCGAGAACCGCACCACGAACGCCGGTGGAAAAGTCGTATTGCTCTTTCATAGTTTACTCCTATGGGTAATAGGCTCGCCGCTCATGAGATCCAGCGGGACGCGCAGAAATAATCCGAATACCATTTTCACCCCGATAATGGTAAGCGACCACCAATAAGCGATCAAAGCCATCCTTCCCCAGCGTCACAAAGCGTTCTTCAGGATGATCGCGATCTTCAATGGTTATGGCTCGACCATCGTAAAAAACACCCTCGATTTCGGCTAAATCAATCCCATGCTTTTTGGTGTTGAGTTTATTTTTATCCGGGTCATAGGTAATATTCATCGTGTCCGATTGTACATATTTTATATGTATTTGCAAACAGACAACTCACCGATATTTATGATCAAATCAAGACTTCTCAACCAAAACAATCGCCTGCACAGCAATACCTTCTTTACGGCCTTCAAAGCCCAGCTTTTCTGTAGTCGTTGCTTTCACATTAATGCAATCAACCTCCACCTGGCAATCTTCCGCAATAAGGCCGCACATGGTGGCAATATGCGGCGCCATTTTCGGCGCTTGGGCGATAATCGTCATATCGGCATTCACCAAACGATAGCCTTTTTCCCGCACAATCCCGACAACATGACGCAACAATACACGGCTATCTGCACCCTTAAACTCAGGGTCGGTATCCGGAAAATGCTTGCCGATGTCACCCAACGCCACCGCCCCCAGCAACGCATCACACAAGGCATGTAACACCACATCACCATCGGAATGCGCTTCCAAACCTTGTTGATACGGGATTGTCACGCCACCTAAAATAATATGGTCGCCATCGCCAAAACGATGCACATCATAGCCCTGCCCTACTCTAATCATTGTTGCTCCAGATAAAATTGTGCTAATGCCAAGTCTTCAGGTCGGGTGATTTTAATATTATCGGGACGACCTTCAACGATTTTAGGTTGCAGGCCAAGCAGTTCCAAGGCGCTGGCTTCATCGGTGACAGCGGGATTGCCTTCTGCGGCTTCGAGTGCTTTTTTCAACCTGCCGTAACGGAACATCTGCGGTGTTAACGCCCGCCAGATATGGCTTCTGTCCAATGTGCCCAGAATGCTGTTACCCTGCACATTCTTTAAAGTATCATGCGACGACAAGGCTAAAATACCACCGACCTCATCATCAATCAGCGCGTTAATCAGATGATGAATATCAGATGCCGTCAAACAAGGCCGCGCCGCATCATGCACCAACACCCAGTCATCATCAGAGGCTTTGTCGCGGATAGATTTTAGTCCCGATAACACCGAATCCGCCCGTTCTTTGCCGCCAGCTGCGGTAATGATTTTTTCATGACAGGAAATGGGAATTTCCGGCCAATAAGGATCTTCTTCAGAAATGGCTACGCTGATCGCAGAAAAAACATCGGCCTGTAGTAGGCGTAATAAAGTCTGTTCCAGTACGGTTTTGCCAGCCAGCAGTAAATATTGTTTGGGACGGTCAGCATTCATACGCTTACCGACACCGGCAGCGGGAACCACCGCCCAAAACTTTGTTGTATCAGTCATTGGAATAAAATTATTAAGTTATTTTTTGTCCACAGAAAACACAAAAAACACGGAATTTTCATTTTCTTGTATCGTTTAGAAGCGCCATCTGTTGGGCAACCTATTGTTCTTGACTCACAGTACAATCCGTTCGACTGTCGCTTTCGGATGGCAACCAAAATTAACCAATAGTCCCAAGCGCATTCCTGTTGCTTTCAAGTAATTCAATACTTGTGCCTTGTGTGCTCCCGTTGTGACAGTAAGTGCCTTAAGTTCAACAATAATAGACTCATGGCAAATAAGATCAGGGACATAAGTTTGCTGTAATATCTCTCCTTTGTAAAAAAGCCTGAGCTCTTGATGTGCAATAAAAGAAACCCCACGTTTTGATAATTCTTTTTCCAGACATTCTTGATAAACAGCCTCAAGAAAACCACAGCCCATTTCTCGATACACATCAAACACAGCTCCTCGTATCTGATAGCACTCCTCTCTTTGCAAAAATACCCCATCCATTTTTTCCGTGCCTTTTGTGTTTTCCGTGGACAATATGAAACATCCATTATTTATGATTGTGCGCTGCCAACTTAAATATACCAATTAATCATCCTCATCAGGAATTTGTCTGCGCTGCTCTTCCGATAACAGCATTTGTGCGCCGGCAGTGACAACTTCCTCGCCAGCGTCAAACCCCGTAGCGGCAAAATAGCCTTCCGATGTTACCGTATAATCACTGACTAGGTGACGACTAAAGGTATTTTTGTCGGTTTTGACATAAACAAACAACTGATCCAACAACCAAACCACCGCTGATTTAGGAATCATAACACCCGATACCAGCTGTTTTTTCTCAGGTATCCACGCAACAACGCGCATACCCGGCTTTATAAAACGCCCCTGCCCTTGAAAAAAATAACTCTGCCCAGGCAACACGCTGTCTGTTTGTGGCGTTTCTGAAATTAACCGGGCTTTACTGGCTTTATCGCGGTGGCCGGAAACTTCAACATAAATCACATCATTAGCCGTAGACAAATGTTTATCGGCGGGTAAGGTAATTTGCAGTAACACCGCCTGGCCGGATAAAAATCCGGCCAGCTTGCTGGAATCAGTGGCCAGCGTCAATGCCGTTAGCTTATCGCCCCAAGTCAAGCGTGCTTCGTCCACAATAGCGGTACTCTGGAAAGCACTCGCCTCCACGACAGCTTTATCGGTTTGCCATTGCAGTTGGTGTTCCTG
>NZ_FUKJ01000268.1 GCF_900163745.1 Crenothrix polyspora | reverse complement strand
AAAATGCCGAATTTGACAAAAAACTGGCCGATGAAGAAGTATGGATACGCCAAGGCGTTAAAGCGCGGCGCACCCGTAACGAAGGCCGCGTGAGAGCCTTGGAAGCCTTGCGTAAGGAACGTTCGCAACGTCGCGGGCTTCAGGGTACGACTAAACTGGCATTGGACAAAGGCGAGAATTCAGGCAAGAAAGTGATCGAAGTAAAAGATATTTGCTTTGGCTATGCTAATCGCCCCATTATTAAAAACTTTTCCACCCTGATTCAACGCGGTGACAAGATTGGTTTAATCGGTGCTAACGGCGCAGGTAAATCAACGCTGTTAAAATTATTGTTGCAACAACTGCAACCGGACACGGGTGAAGTAGAACAAGGCACAAAGCTTGAAATCGCCTATTTCGATCAATTACGCGATCAACTCGATCCCAATATGAGCGTGGTGGACACCATCGCCGATGGCAATGATTTTGTTGAAATCGCCGGTAACAAACGTCACGTTATGTCGTATCTGAGTGACTTTTTGTTTGCGCCGGCCCGAGCGCGTTCACCGGTTAAAAGCTTGTCGGGCGGCGAGAAAAATCGCTTGTTGCTGGCACGTTTGTTTACCAAACCCGCCAACCTTATCGTGATGGATGAACCGACCAACGATCTGGATTTAGAAACCCTGGAGTTACTGGAAGAAAAATTGGTGAACTATGACGGTACGCTGTTAATCGTCAGCCATGACCGTGCTTTTCTTGATAACGTGGTGACCAGCGTGTTAGTTCTCGATGGTAGTGGCGATGTCGATGAATTTGTCGGCGGTTACAGCGATTGGCTCAGCTATGACACCCAGCAAAAACAAGTCGCCGCAAAAAAAGCGGCTCAATCAGCAAAGCCTGTAAAACAGGAGGCAAACTCTCCTGCCGCTGTCGCTAAAAAGAAGAAACTTAGCTTTAAAGAACAGAATGAGCTGGATTTGTTGCCATCTATGATTGAAGATTTGGAAAACAAACAGGCGGCATTAACCAAGCAGATTAATGACCCTGCGTTTTATAAAAAAGATGCCCAGGCGGTCACCAAAACGATGGATGAACTGAAAGCAATACAAGATAAGCTGGAAGAAGTTTTTTTGCGCTGGACTGAATTGGACGCAATGGCCTGAAATATATCCATAGCTTAAAACAAGCCAATAACTTATAATTACCAGCTAGCAATAGCTGGAGAGATGGCCGAGTGGCTGAAGGCGCACGCCTGGAAAGTGTGTATACGGTAACGTATCGGGGGTTCGAATCCCCCTCTCTCCGCCACCAAACAACAAGAACCCGCAAGCTATGCTTAGCGGGTTTTTTATTGCTCAATATAATTCAAACTCTCTAGTTTTGTGAGAGTTGCTTCTGGTGTTAATTCATAAAAATCCATTGACACAATAGCCAATAAGTTTCTATAGCTAGCCAATAATGTACTTCGAAACTGCTCTAAATTAAAAACTTTCGCAGCTCTTAATGTTTAAAAATTGTACGCTTTTAGCGTATAATCGGTTTCATGATATTTATTGAGCTTCCTATTTTTACTCGTTGTACTGAAATGCTCTTTTCAGATGAGGATTTACGCGGGTTTCAAAATACAATTCTTGAAAATCCTCTAGTTGGAACAGTAATTCCGGGTAGTAAGGGGCTTCGTAAGTTACGTGTGCCACTACCTGGACGTGGTAAACGTGGTGGAGCAAGAGTTATTTATTATCATTGGCATAGCAAAGAATGTTGTTACTTGGTTTATGCTTATGCCAAAAATGAAGCCAGTGATCTTACTCAAGACCAGTTAAAACAACTTGCTGCTGTTATAGAAGTGGAGATTCATCATGAATGACAAACAGTTTAATGAGTTACTAGAAAGTGTTCGTGACATGGGAAAACACATGCGCGGTGAAAAGGTTGACGGAATACGTATCCGAGAAATTCCTGAACCAGATGTTAAAGCTATCCGTGAACAAACCGGTTTGTCACAAACTCGTTTTGCCTACCTGATTGGTGTCAAACCAAAAACCCTACAAAATTGGGAACAACGGCGTGTGCGCCCTACAGGTCCTGCTAGAGCATTGCTGAAAATTGTGGAAGCTAATCCCCAAGCTCTTTTGGCATTGCATAGTTAAATTTTTGGTTAGCTCAGTGTTAATTTAACAATTGTGTATAGCTTAGCAGGCTAACTTCACGTTATCCTTAACAAACACTCATTACCAACAGGTCAAACGATGGCAACCGTTACTTTTGATACCCATGAATTTGTTAAGAAATTAAAAGGTGCTGGTTTTAGTGAAGAGCAAGCCGAAATACTGACCGATTTACAAAAAACCACGGCACAAAATACACTGGAACAAGCTCTGCATGATTACGACCTGGAAAATATTACCAGCAAAAAAGATGTTGAGTTGCTGGAGTTGAATCTTAAACGTGATATCAAACAATTAGAAATTGATTTGAAAAAAGATATTGAAATATTACGGCTTGAAACGAAACGTGACATTGCTGAGAGCAAAGCCGAATTAATACGTTGGGTAGTTGGTGTTGGCATATTGCAAACTATGTTAGTGAGTGCCTTATTATTGAAATTATCCGGTATGCACTAAGCGGGTAGAAAATTGTAAAGACCCCGTAAGTTATCGCTAATAAACACATATTACAAATAGGCCAAACCATGACAGCCTTCGCTTTTGATACCCATGAATTTGTTAAGAAACTAAAAGGTGTTGGCTTTAGTGAAGAGCAAGCCGAAATTCTGACAGATTTACAAAAGGCAACTGTACAGAATACGCTGGAACAGGCACGGCATGATTACGATCTGGATAATCTGACGACTAAGCGTGATTTGAAAGAGTTGGAATTGAAACTTGAGGCGCGGATTAAGGATGTTGAGTTAAAAATTGCCGAAACTAAAGCCGAACTAATACGATGGGTAATCGCTGTTGGTTTATTGCAAACCGTGTTAATCAGTGCATTACTGTTGAAATTATCAGGCATGCACTAACTGCCACCCTACTAAAACCCGCAAGCTTACGGCTTGGCGGGTTTTTTATTGTCTGATGAAGTGCTGTGCCAATCATTTTTTATCATTAAACAGACAGTGCAATTGTGATAAAACAGCTCACACTTCCCCTTTAAATTTAAACCACGTTACAGGATGAGTTATGCCCACCTTGAATTGGATAGGTAAATCTGCCGTAGAAAAACACCATAAAGATGTACCTTACCGTTTGTTGGAACTTGTGCCGGAATTGTCTTGTGGCGATAGTGACAGCGGCAATTTGATTGTGCAGGGCGATAATTTACACGCGCTGAAAGCCTTGTTGCCACGCTATGCGGGTAAGGTGAAATGTATTTATATTGATCCGCCGTATAACACGGGTAATGAAGGCTGGGTGTATAACGATAATGTCAACAGTCCTGAAATTCGTAAATGGCTGGGCGCGGTAGTGGGTAAAGAAGGAGAAACGCTAGACCGCCATGATCGTTGGTTGTGCATGATGTATCCGCGTTTGGTGTTGCTTCGTGAGTTTTTGCGAGATGATGGTTCTATCTGGATTTCAATTGATGATAATGAGCAGGCGCACTTAAAGTTATTGATAGATGAGATTTTTGGCGGTGGAAATTTTTTAGCTAATATCGTTTGGCAAAAAAGAACATCTCCAGATGCACGAATTAACTTAGGCGCAGCGCATGATTACATAACGGTTTATGCAAAAAATCTGTTTAATACTAAAACCGGTTTAAACAAGGTTAGATTGTCTGATGGTAGAACTAAAGATTTTAAAAATCCCGATAATGACTCACGAGGTGTTTGGGCTTCGGTCGATTTAACAGGACAAACAGGACATGCAACAAGTGAACAATTCTATGAAATAGTTACCCCTAATGGAAAAGTTATAAAACCTCCTGCTAATCGTTGCTGGGCATTAGCTGAAAAAACTTTTAATGAATTAAGAAAAGATGGGCGTATTTGGTTTGGAAAAGATGGGAACGCAAGACCAAGGCAAAAGAAATTTTTAATTGAATCTGAAGGGGCGAACACTTGGACGTGGTGGACTAACGCGGAAGCGGGACACAATCAAGATGCAAAAAAAGAAGTTAAGATATTTGACGAAGAGTCAGTTTTTGATACACCAAAACCCGAACGACTTATTCAGCGTATTTTTCAAATTGCCACTAACGAAAACGATTTAGTGCTAGATTCCTTTTTAGGTTCAGGTACAACCACTGCTGTTGCTCACAAAATGAACCGCCGTTACATCGGTATAGAAATGGGCGAACACGCAGAAACCCATTGCCAAACACGTTTGCAAAAAGTTGTTGAGGGTGAACAAGGTGGCATATCAAAAGCGGTTAATTGGACGGGCGGCGGTGGCTTCCAATTCTGCCGCTTATCCAAAGAACCCTTATTCACCGCCGATGGACAAGTACGGGATGATGTTACCTTTACCCAATTAGCCGAGTTTGTTTGGTTTAAAGAAACCGGAACCGGCTACACAGGCAATGCCGAGTCACCTTTGTTGGGCGTGTTTGAAGATCGTGCCGTGTATTTGCTGTACAACGGCATTCTGGGCGATAAAGCATCCAACGGTGGCAACGTGCTAACACCGGCTATCTTTAAGCGTTTGCCAGCCTTTGATGGCCCAAAAGTCATTTACGCCACCGCGCGAGAAAAAGGTGATGCCTGGCTTAAAAAACAGCAAATCCTCTTTAAGCAAACCCCGTATGAATTAAATATCTAGGAGTCAATATGAATACCATTATTCAAGCCGAAATTCCTCAACAATTATGCCAACAAGCACAGTTATTAATACAACAGGGTTGGGCGACTAATTTACAGGAAGTCATTAATGAAGCGTTACGGCGTTATGTGGAATCGCATGAGGGTTCATTAAGCGAAGCGTTTATTCAGGATGATGTGGCTTGGGGCTTACATGGCGACGTGGATATTTAATATGAATCAACGACAACATTTATCGTCAGTAGATGATTTACAATCCCTACTTAAACAAAAAAAACTTTTACAACAATTCGCCATTTCCCGTTTAGGCGTGTTTGGTTCATTTGCACGTAACGAGCCAGCGCGTGATATTGATTTGCTAATTGAAGATGATTTGACCTTAGAAACCGCTTTGCAATTTAAACAATGCCTTGAAGCAGTGATTGATAATAATCTGGACGTAATGCTAAAAAGCTGGGCGAATCCTATTGTATTGCATCGCGCTATGAAGGATATACGCTATGTTGAAAGATAAAAATAACGACTTGCTGTATCTGCTTTCCCTGATTGAATCGCTGGAAAAAATAATGCTTTACAGCAAAGACAGTAAAACGCCTGAAAGTTTTTTTGACTATAACGACCAAATTAACTTTAACGCAACACTGGCTTTGTTACTGCATATCGGTGAAACCGTCGGAAAATTGAGTGATGATTTATTGGACAAAAATCCTGAAATTCCCTGGGAAAAAATGCGTGGTTTACGGCATCGGATAGCCCATGATTATATTGCCTTGGACATTGTGATTATTTTTGATGTGGTCAAAAACAAATTGCCTGATTTTTTAAGTGCTGTTTATGCGGTTACCGTACAACGTTTGCATGAAGGTATTTTGAATAGTGAAGAATTGAATTTAGCCGTCGGTAGTCGTTATTACAAACATATAGATTTTAAACGGTTAAAAGGAGATTAAGCCAATCATGCGTTATTTTGAACCTAAAGACTATCAACGGCAGGTATTAGACAGTATTGAAAAGTACTTTAAAGCCTATCACGAACAACAAAATCCATCACTGGCGTTTTATAGTATGACAGGCGTGGCTTATTTGCCCTTAAAAGGTTTTGCCGAAGACATGCCGTATTTTTGCTTGAGAGTACCCACCGGCGGCGGTAAAACCTGGTTGGCTGCCACCAGCGTAGACCTTATCAACAAAGAACTGTTACGCACAGAACACAGCGTTATTTTGTGGTTAGTGCCATCCAATCAAATTAAAGAACAAACCCTGCAAGGCTTAAAAAATAGGGAACATCCACTATACACCGCCTTATCCGCAGCTGGAGCAATCACCGTCCTTAGTTTGGATGAAGCCAAAAGCGTTACACCTTCCACATTAAACACCTCGACCACCGTCATAGTGGCAACACGCCAAGCCTTTCAAGTCGAAAACGAAGAAAACCGCAAGGTGTATGAATCCAACGGTGCATTAATGGCGCATTTTGACACGATCAGCCACGCACAACGCGGCGATTTACTCAAAGACGGCGATACCGTACCGTATTCGTTAGCCAATGTCTTGCGCCTACGCCGTCCGTTTATTATCGTGGACGAAGCCCATAATAACCGCACCGATTTGGGTTTTGATACCTTAGCCAAATTCAATCCCAGCGGCATTATGGAATTAACTGCCACGCCCGATCTGGTCAAAACACCGTCCAATGTGCTGCACAGCGTATCGGCGGTGGAATTAAAACTGGAGGAAATGATAAAACTGCCGATTCGATTGGAAATCCAACCCAATTGGCAACAGTGTCTGGCGGATGCAATTGCGTGTCGTGAAGGATTACAAGCAGCCGCAGATAAAGAATATCGGCAAGGCAATCATTATTTACGCCCCATTGTGTTAATTCAAGCCGAAGCCAAACGTACAGGCGTAGCGACCCTAGATACCGCAACAGTTAAGCAGGAGTTAATCACCAACCACAACATACCCGACCATGAAATCGTTATTGCCACAGGGGAAGAAAAGGGCTTAACAGCACTAACCGCCGATTATCCGTTAGGCATTATGGATAAAAAATGTCCGGTAAAGTTTGTGATTACCCAAAAAGCCTTAGCCGAGGGTTGGGATTGTTCATTTGCTTATATTTTGGTCAGCATGGCTAACTTGCATTCATCGACAGCGGTAGAGCAATTATTAGGCCGCATTTTACGCCAGCCCAACGCTACCCACCGAGATACGCCGGAACTTAACCAATCTTATGCCTTTGTGGTATCACGCAATTTTCAAGAGACAGCGAGTGCGCTACGCGATAGCTTGGTTAATGGTGCGGGTTTTGATCGTAAAGCGGTGACGGAATTTGTTAAGCCACGCAATCCAGAGCAACTGGACTTGGATCAATTTAAAGACCGAAAAATTCCGCCTATTGATGTGCCACTGGACGAAAAGCCAATTTTAACAAACCTGCCTAAACACTTAAAAGAAAAAATCACTTGGAATAATGCCACAAAAGTATTAACGGTTACTGCCCCGTTAACCATTGAGGACGCAGAAACCTTAAAAACTGCCGTTCAAGAAACCGCGACAAAAACCATCATTGATAAAGTTGCCGAAGACAGCCGAAAAGTCGCCATTGAGCATTTTCAAACACCGGTTGAACGCGGTGAAAGTTTGCGTGTGCCACAGTTAGCCGTTTATGTTCAAGGTGAATTACAGTTATTTGATGATCCAAAAATGCTCGATTATCCGTGGGACATATCACGGTTTGAAGTCAAACCACCTGAAAGCGATGTCAGCAAAATAAGGGTATTATTAAACAGTGCTGATGGTGGAACTTTGGATATTAGTAACGCTGAGGGCAAGGTAACTATTGCTTTCATGAACGTGTTGCAACGTAGCCTTGAATTGGTTTATCAACCTGAGCATTGGGACACGGTAAAGCTGGCTACTTGGTTATGCCGAAATATCCCTGAACCCACCATTACCCACACCAGCAAACAGGCGTTTGTCATGGGTTGGCTGCAATCGTTGTTAGAAAGTTTCTCGTTAGCGGAAATCAATCAGCAAAAGTTTTTAATCCGTCATCAGATAGAACAGCACATCAATAAACTGCGTGATGAATCAATTAGTGCGGCCTACCAATCGACATTATTTGAAAGCGACAGCGTATCTGTTGATGGTACCTATGTTTTTGAGTTCCCCGCTTTCTATTCACCAACCAGGTACTACGATACCCATAAGTATGGGCATTCCAGTTTTGAAAACCATTTATATGGGCAAATTGGCGATTTTGATTCCAAAGAAGAATTTGAATGCGCTTGTCATTTAGAACGATTAGCGGCAAAAAAGAAAATCAAGTTTTGGGTAAGAAACTTAACCCGTGGCGCGAGTGCCTTTTTTCTGCAAAAAGCCAACGGGCGTTTTTATCCTGATTTTGTTTGTAAATTGCCTGATGAATCAATTTTGGTTGTTGAATATAAAGGGGGAGACCGTTGGAAAGAAGCTGAAGATGACCGAAATATTGGTGGGTTATGGGCAAACTTATCGCATGGTAAATGTCGATTTGTGATGACGACAGAAAAACGCTGGGAAACTATTGACGCTGTAATAGAGGCGGCTTGCCAATCGGCAAATTCTTGAGATCTGGAATCGCACATTAAGGAGGCTTGTCTATGTCGGATAATTTAATTATCAAGCCATTACATTCAGCCCCCTTCTTTGAAAAAGAGGGATTAGATAATTAAGCGACTAACAAACGCATAGCCAAGAGTTGATCTTAGGATTGGAAACGGCTTATGTATCTTAAGCAACGAAGTCCCCTATATTGATAATTCAAGCGTGTAAAATCCACCGGTTTTTTAACAGCAAAATCTTGCTAACCATTTAAAAAACAACCCGCAATTTGGGACGTAGATGAACGGTTACCAGCAATCTCAAGACGCTATCGTTCACTGCGTTCTGCCAATACAATAATAACGAATATTTTTCGCTTTTAACTGTGCCGGCTGGTAAAGATTGCGGCCATCAAAAATGACCGTATCGAGCAATTTATTTTTTAAGGCATCAAAATCAGGACTCCAGAAATTCTTCCATTCGGTCACCACACACAGTGCATTCGCCCCTGTCAATGTCTCATCCTGGGTATCGCAAAGGCTTAAACCGGGTTTATCGCCATAAACACGCCTGGTTTCTTCTTGAGCTTCCGGATCATAAGCCTGTACGTTTGCACCGGCAGCAATCAATGCTTCAAGCAAGACCCTGCTGGGTGCTTCACGAATATCATTGGTTTTCGGTTTAAATGCCAAACCCCATAATGCAAAGGTTTTACCAGCGATTTCTCCCTGGTAATGGCGCATGATTTTTTCGAATAAAATGTGCTTTTGGCGGTCGTTAGTCTGCTCTACGGCTAATAATAATGCTGGGCTATAGCCAAAATCGGTCGCAGTTCTGATGAGTGCCTTAATATCTTTAGGGAAACATGAACCGCCGTAACCACAACCAGGATAAATAAATTGATAACCTATCCGGCTATCAGAACCAATACCCTGTCTGACGTTTTCTATATCCACATCCAGATGTTCGGCCAGATTGGCCAGTTCATTCATAAAGCTGATTTTAGTGGCCAACATGGCATTGGCGGCATATTTGGTAAATTCGGCAGAACGAATATCCATCGCAATAATGCGCTCGTGGCTGCGATTAAAGGGCGCATACAAGACTTTTAGCAGCTCGGTGGTTCTGGGGTTGTCCGTACCAATGATGATGCGGTCTGGCTTCATAAAATCTGCCAGCGCCGCGCCTTCTTTTAAAAACTCCGGATTGGAAACAACGTCGAATTCAATATCTTGCGTGTTTTTATCGAGTGTGGCCTGCACGAGGCATTTAACCTTGTCGGCTGTACCGACCGGCACGGTGGATTTATTGATGATAATCCGGTAACCCTGCATGTGTTCAGCAATGCTTTGGGCAACATTCAATACATAGTGCAAATCGGCAGAGCCGTTTTCATCCGGCGGCGTACCCACAGCAATAAATTGAAACAGGCCATGTTGTACGGCTTTTTTGATGTCGGTCGTAAAATGCAAGCGTTCGGCCTTTTGGTTCTCCCGCACCATGTTTTCAAGGCCTGGCTCGTAGATTGGAATAATGCCTTGTTGGAGCTGGGCAACCCTTGTGGCATCGATATCCACACATAAAACATCATTACCGACTTCTGCCAGGCAGGTACCGGTGACCAGGCCGACATAGCCCGTACCAAAGATAGTGACTTTCATAAAGCAGCCCTCAGCGTGTTATTGATAAAACGGGTACTAAATTATTTAAAAACTGGGCGGAACAGTTTTGCCAGGAATAATCCAATGCCTGTTGCCGGCAATCGTCACTGTTTAACGCCAATGCACCGTAAAAGGCTGCTTTCAAATCTTCTCGCATACAGCCGGTTTGATTATTGATTAATACATCAATAGGGCCTTGAACAGGATAAGCCGCTACCGGAACACCACAAGCCAAAGCATCCAGCATCACGATGCCAAAAGTGTCGGTTCGGCTGGGAAAGACAAAAACGTCTGCCGCTGCCATAGTTTTAGCCAACAGCTCACCGGTTTGAAAGCCGGTAAACACAACGCCAGGAAACTGCTTTTTTAACTTTTGCAGTTGGGGGCCATCACCCACGACAATCTTAGTGCCTGAGACATGCAAGCCAAGAAAGGCTTCCAGATTTTTTTCAATGGCAACCCTACCGACATACATTGAAATAGGCCGACGATAGCTGATAAAATTTTTATCTCTCGGCCTAAAGCGATTAACGTCTACCCCGCGTGACCAACGCACAAACTTATTCTTATCAAAACCACTGCTTACCAAATTAAGCTCTACTTGTGCTGTAGCAATCATTATCTGGCTAGCTGGTTTATGAAACCAATGTAAAAAACGGTAGCCCCATGCCACCGGAACACCAGTGCGAAGATTGATATATTCTGCGAACAGCGTATGGAAAGAAGTGGTAAAGGCCAGCCTGTATTGCAAACAATATTTACGCGTTGCAAGACCTAATGGGCCTTCAGTGGCAATATGGATATGATCGGGGGCAAAAGCATCCAGTAATTGTTTAACTTTTGAATAACAGAAAATGGATAATTTAATGGAGGGGTAGCTGGGACAGGGAATAGTCGTAAATTGATCGGGCGTTATTAACAGAACATCTGCACCCTGGTTCTGAAGAGTTCTACAGGTGTTTTCGATGGTGGTTACCACCCCGTTAATTTGCGGATGCCAGGCATCAGTAATAAAAGCGATTTTTAAACCCATATAAAATCTACAGTTAGCTCATAATATCAATGGGCGATGGTACGGATTTAATATGAACAAATGATGACAGTACTGTGAAGATTTGATGACGGTTGCGCTAGTTAAGTGACCGTGTATGAGCTGTGGCACATAAAACGAACCAGATAGAAACAAAGTGTAAAAACCTCAGCTGTCACATCAATGACACAATTAAGGCTTAGCATGACAATTCCACCGTCAAGCCTTGTTATGGAGTTATTGAATGTTTACGCATAAATCAAAAATAAGTGGCATTTTAGCCTTTGCCCTTGCAACCAGTTTTGCTACAAGCAATGCCAGCGCAACTTACGAATCCCCCGTCTACAGCTTTGCGCTATGGGGCGACATGCCTTATGCAAAAGCTAACGATAACCCTAAAATTCCAGCACTCATCAAAGATATTAATGCCTCTAACCGACATTCCGCACCCCTTATTCCAAATTTGCATATAATTTGACGTAACGCTTTCCAAGC
>NZ_FUKJ01000240.1 GCF_900163745.1 Crenothrix polyspora | reverse complement strand
TGGATGAAGAAGAAGCCGCCTCTATCATGGGCGTTGACATGGTGGTTCGCAATGCCGATAAAGATCGGCTGGTCGAAAGAGCGCTGACGGAACTGAGCATGGAAACCATGCCGGAAATGTCCGCAGAACCTGGCGAATCATCGTTATTTACCCGTGGCCGGCAACGTGCATTTGTAAAAGTGCAGGATGGCTGCCGTTACCGTTGCACATTTTGCATCGTGACCATTGCCCGTGGTGAAGAAGCCAGTCGTCCCATTGATGCCGTTATCGAAGACATCAATACCTTGCACACACAGGGCATCAATGAAATCATCCTCACCGGTGTGCATTTAGGCGGCTACGGTAGCGAGCTGGGTTATACGCTGTGCGATTTAATTAAGGCTATTTTGGAGCGCACCGAGATTTCGAGATTGCGCTTAGGTTCGCTGGAACCGTGGGAGTTTTCTGATGAATTTTTTGAATTATTCAGCAATCCACGTTTGATGCCGCACTTGCATTTACCATTACAAAGCGGCGCTGATTCGGTATTACGCAGAATGGCGCGGCGCTGCAAAACCGAAGAATTTGCCGCTATCGTTAAACAATTGCGCCAACACGTTCCACACTTTAATATCACCACCGATATTATCGTCGGCTTTCCAGGCGAAACCGGGGAAGAGTGGCAGCAGAGTGTCGATTTCATTAAACAAATCGGTTTTGGCCATATCCATATTTTCACCTATTCCAGCCGCAAAGGGACTAAAGCCGCTACTTTGCCAGATCACATCGATAGCAACACCAAGAAACAACGCAGCCAGCAACTACATACATTAGCCAATGCGATGAAGCTTGAGTTTTATCAGGACAATATTGGCCAGACATTTCCGGTGTTATGGGAAGGCTACAGCGAAGCGTGTAGCGACAATAAAAAGCGCGTGTTTGGTTATACACCCAATTATCTTCGGGCTGCCGTTATTATCCATGACGATGAGTCACTGGAAAATCAGTTAGTAAACACCAAATTGACTCGAATTAATGACGATTATATCGTCGGGGAAATGACAACATCTGCTGAATGCCGATTTAGAGATAGGCAAGCCAGCGAATTTCAGGATGTTGCTGTTTAAATCGCGCATAGGCATGGCAAACTGGATAAAGCAGCAATAACATCACAAGCCAGACTGCATAGACCGTCAGCAGATCATAGCCATATCTGGATGTCGGCATGTCCGGCATGAAACCAAAACCGCGAAACAACCAGTCGATAGGCAGACCTCTAAATTGGCCAACAACGAGGGCAGTGCCGTGTATGAGCATGAGATGAATCAGGTAAAAAAATAACGGCACTCTGCCGAAAACAAGCAATGGACGGCTGAATCCAGGCAGTTTACTCGACTCGAACAGTACGAGACCCAGCAACATAGGCCCCAAAGTCATCAGTAAATACAGCAAGGACGGCGGGTATTTCCCGCAGTTCAAAATAGCGAACAGCGTGAATAAGCTATCTTTCTGCACACTCCAGGGCTGGTCACCGTAAATATTGTTCAGGCGCAGCACTAAAAAGGCCGTGATTAAACTCAGCCCCAAAAGTAGCAATAGGATTTTTCGGGTTTTGGGCGCAAGTAAAAACACCGGAGCCAGCCAATAACCCGCCGCCATCACGCCTACCCAGGGAATGAGCGGGTAAATGACAGCCAAAGAATAACCCGGCAGGTATTCAATACGACCCGGAACGTGCAGAATCGTCCATAGCCAGCTCCATGCTCCCATATCGACAGGTTGAATCGTATCAAACAGATTGTGACTCGCGATGATAACCAAGGCAAACAGGCCGATAGCCCAACGCGGCAAAAAAACCAGCCCCGCCAAAACAATCATCGACCAGCCCAATGCCCAGATCACGGCTCCGTACAGATCATGGTAATTCCAGCTGAACGCCCAACCAAAGCGTACTACAGTCAGTTCTAGAACGATCAGCCACACACCGCGCGTGAGTAAATAACTGGCGAGTTGCCATGCTGTCATAGCGTGGCGCACTGTAGAGAGATAGGCACTGACTCCGGTCAAGAACACGAAAGTCGGCGCACAGTAGTGGGTGATCCAACGGGTGAGAAACAGTGCGGCACTGGTTTGGTTCAGGTCGGTAGGTGAGAACGGCGCATTAGAGAAGAAATCGCGGGTATGGTCCAGCGCCATCAAGGCCATCACCAGTC
>NZ_FUKJ01000351.1 GCF_900163745.1 Crenothrix polyspora | reverse complement strand
TGCTCCTATTGATTGCAGGTTACCATCTTAAAGTATTGTCCTGAAACTAGGGTCCACTATAGAAAGCCAATCAATAAAGTTTGTAGGGTGGTTTCGTTTTGGTGGATTACTAACGCAAATCAACCATACGAGTTATTTGTACCATCAGATTTTATGACGATTTGAGTCGCCAGGCTCAACCGCCGGATGCAGCCCCCCCTTGTCCGGTGATGTGGGAGGGATAACGGGCGCACTCCCGTTATTTCCACACGATCAATTTATCCGCTATATATAACCTTAACTGCATTTAATATTGCCATTTGTAGTGCTTGGTACATATACTTTACCAGCAAGTTTCGGTGTAGTAAGACAACAAGAGTCAGCTGGCTTTTTCAACGTATATGTTTTTCCTCCATAGGTATAGTTTTGAAAAGCTTCTCCTTCAGAATAGCAACCTGTACTCCCTGGTATGCCTTCCCAGCGCCTATTCGTGCCATTATATTTTGTACAATGACACATTATCCCTGTTGTATTATTCGCAACTGGTCTATTTTGTGATGTGCTAAATACAACTTCCTGAATTATAGCGCCAGGATTAACAATCCAACCAAAGATTATTCCTATTGCTAAGGCTAATATATTTGTTGTCGTTAAAAGTTTTTTCATTTTATATTTACCCTATTTAATCAACGCAAATAATTACTATCGAATTTGTGATTGCTGCTTACTTTTCCCCTCTTCACTTAAATCAATAAATACCGGGTATTCGCTTTTTGTTTCTTTTGGCAACAAGTAATAACCAATTGCAAAACCTATCCCAAAAGCAATAAAAATGCTATAGGAAATCCAAAATGGCCTTTGTTCTCTCTGATTTGTTTCATAACTACTCATTTATATTACCTCATATTAAAAGTTAAAAAGCACCCTAGCAAAAATTGTTCTCGTTGGCAAATACTCCTGCTGTTGGCTCATTTTGAAAATATCTCCTTGCTCTAATCTCCATTTATCGTTGTACATGAATTTGTGATCTAAAATATTACGCATTTCCAAGCTAATTATGCCCAATCTATTGGGCAAACGGTAACCTATTGCAGCATCTGCAAGTACAAAAGATTGAGTGTAATTATTCAAACCCGATAATTTAGCTTGATTTTGAGAGATATATGTAATACCAAAC
>NZ_FUKJ01000384.1 GCF_900163745.1 Crenothrix polyspora | reverse complement strand
GGCTTAGTGTTTTCCAAAAGTAGCGCATGGCCAACGCCATTCGACAATGGGGTTTTTATTGGCCAGCACGGTTCCTGGAATCGCAATCCACGCAGTGGCTACCGAGTGATCTTTATACCCTTCAGAGGCGGCAAGCCCATCGGAGAGCCAATTGATGTGCTGACGGGTTTTGTCAGTGCTGATGGCGATGCGTTTGGAAGACCGGTGGGTGTGGCTCTCGACAAGCAGTCGGCGTTGCTGGTTGCTGATGATGTCGGCAATATGGTCTGGCGCGTAACGGTGTCTGACAAGCTTAAAGCAGGCAAGTTAACTCAATCAACTAAGGCAATATTGCCATGAGTACAATCACTACTAAAGATGGCACAGAGTTCTATTACAAAGACTAGTGCTGAATAGTTGCCCCTTAACCTATTTATTCTGGGTAAAAATAAAACTTATGAATCAACTATTAACCGTTAAAATGAAGCCGATCAGCAAAACCTTTTTTAAAGGTTTAATTGCTATTATCCCGCTTACACTCACTCTTTATTTGCTGTTCTGGCTTGCTGGCACTGCCGAATTTGCACTGGGAAATATCTTCAAGTTTTTCTTTCCCGACAGTTGGTATGTACAAGGTTTAGGGTTTGTCTTAGGTCTTGTTGTGGTGTTTTTTTTCGGAAACTTTCTGAACTCTGAAACTTTTCGCAGTCTGTTCAGTATATTTGAAGAACTTGTAATTCAGATTCCCGTTGTTAAAAGTATCTATTCCGCCATTCGCGATTTCAGCGCTCTTTTTTCCAGCGGCAAGAAAGGTAAATTTAAACAAGTTGTGCTGGTTAAAGTACCTCATGGTAATGGCCAACAAATAGGTTTTATTACCGTTTCGGATTTTGAAGAGGTCGCCCATACCCTGATTGCCGATGACCAGATTGCGGTATTTTTGCCATTCAGTTATCAGATGGGAGGCAATACAGTGATTATGTTGCGGGAAAATGTGCTAGAAATAGATTTGTCCGTTGAGGATGCATTGCGTTTTATCGCAACGGCTGGCGTTGTCGGCAATGTTAATGGTGAACAGGATAAAAGTTAAAAGGCGTTATTTTTCTAAAGCCGTTAGTGATGATAAAGTAGAGCAAAAACAATCATGCTGATCTGGAAATTCAAATGGATATTTCAACCCACACGATGCAAACGTTATTTTGTCAATTAGGTTTAGCAGATGACGAGGCACAGATTACTGCTTTTGTTGAAAAATACCGGCCATTACCCCAGCACATTGCATTGCCTGAAGCCTATTTCTGGAACGAAGCCCAATCCATGTTCCTAATTGAAGCCATAGAAGATGATTCGGATTGGTGCGAGTTAGTCGATAAGCTGGATTGTTTGTTACGAGCTGCTTAAGTACAAATAAGATCTACACAAGCCCCACTCTAGGCTGTCGAAATAGGCGCTTTCAAAAGGTTATATTTCGACAGCCTAGCCGCACTCCCTTCTTTTAAAAAGAGACGAATCGAACGAGTAGTCAGTCAACTTTATTCTGTCGGGTATTGCAAAGACCTACGAGGTTTTTAAAACCTCGTAGGTCTCACGCTGGTCAAAAATATACCCGACACATCAAGATTGACTAAGTACTAGGCATTCATGGACAATTCATCGTTATGGCAGATTGATGCGGTCACGTCCTTGCCAATTCCACAGTAACCGGTAAAGCGGCCAGCGGGATCGAACATCGGTTCGCCACTCACCATTAAATATTGCCGCGAACCGTCAACATTGCTCCG
>NZ_FUKJ01000276.1 GCF_900163745.1 Crenothrix polyspora | reverse complement strand
GACGACGTGCATCGTTGTCCCATTTGCTGGGGTAGTCTGTGGGGTAGTGCGAATATTTACTGTTTGTCTGCCGCATCTTTGCGAGCAATGGCAGGCAGAAATTCAATCCAAACTGGATTTGGAAACGGTTATCATCCGTTCCAATACCCAGGCGCGGCTGGATCGACAAATTCAGGGCGATACCAGTGTTTACGATTATTATCCCTTTCAGGTTATCAGCATTGATTTCATCAAGTCCGATACCCGACGAAATGTTTTTATTGAGAAATGGTTGGGGGAAGATACGCCATTCCCAGACAGGGAAGCCTTTGAATGGTCGTATGAATTAGGTAAAGATTATGCGCATTTTTTTGATGCTATTCTTGACTTTACCCGCAAACTAATAGCTCCTGATCCAGGTCGGGCTGAACGAAAACGTGTCCAATACTGGACGGCGCTGGCATTGTTGCGCGGTGTTATGTCCAGCCCAGCGGCTGGTATCGAGATGCTTAATACCCGCTTATCGAATATACCAACCGCTACCAATGAAGACGAAAGTGTTGAAATCAATCCTGTCCAAGATAGTGAATTTGGCTTTGAAGGTGATTACACACCCACTCAAGTGGTTGAGCGCAATGATTGGAGCAGCCATCAGCGCCAACAGCTAAAACAGTTTGCGGAACAGCTGCAACAGCTCAGTAATATCAATAGTGACCAAAAGCTTGCATCCGCCGGGTTAATATTGGAAGACTGGCTAAACACCGGTTTTAATCCGGTGGTGTTCTGCCGTTACATTGCCACGGCCAACTATGTCGGCAATCAGCTGGTCTCGATTTTAAAAAAGAAATTTCCCAAGCTCGATTTACAGGTTATTACCAGCGAATCGCCGGATGAGCTGCGTAAACAGCGTATTGAAGACATGGCCAAATCGCCATTACGCATTCTGATTGCCACCGATTGTTTGAGTGAAGGCATCAATCTACAGGAGCATTTTACCGGCGTACTCCACTACGATCTGCCCTGGAATCCCAATCGTTTGGAGCAACGTGAAGGCCGCGTGGATCGTTTTGGGCAAATGGCCCCTGTTGTCAAAGCCTGTTTGTTATACGGCGCGGATAATCCCATTGATGGCATCGTGCTGGATGTTATCTTGCGTAAAATCCGTGAAATTAAAAAATCAACCGGCATCAACGTGCCTTTTCCTGAAGATTCGCAAAGTATAATTGACACCATTACGCAATCTTTGTTGCTGAATCCTGACAGAAAAATTGTTACTAAAAAAGTCTCTGAAGCTAATCGTCAGCAGCTTACGCTGTTTGATTTTTCTGACTTTGACGAAGCCGCCGCTGCCAAAGAAAAAGTCAGCCGTAAAATTGACCAAGCGGCGGAACGCGAAAAAGTCTCGCGCGGGATATTTGCCCAAAATGCGATTAAAGCACATGAAATTGAAGCTGATCTGAAAGAAATTGATGAGGCAATTGGTGATCCTTTTGCCGTGGAAAGTTTTGTTACCACTACGCTGAATAATTTGCTCGGTACCCAAGTAACGCGTACCCAAAAAGGCTATCGGATAGTGACCGCCAACCTGCCGCCAACTGCGTGATTTGTTACCTACCGGAGAAACTGTCGACCTGTCATTTCAATCACCTACCCCGGAAGGCTATTATTATCTGGGCCGTAACCACCGTTTTGTGGAGCAGCTTTGTCAACTGATCATGGCCAATACTTTGGCCAGGGTAGATAAAAAAGCTGCCCGTGCTGCGGTTATCCGTACCCGGCAAGTCAGCACAAAAACCACGTTGATGTTGTTCCGTTGCCGTAATGTCATCGAGCAAGTCAAGCGGGGTTATCAAATTGTTGCTGAAGAAATGTTGCTATGGGGATGGCGGGGTATACCGCAACAAAAGGAATTTCTTGATCATGCGGTTGCCAAACAATTGTTAAATGATGCGTGTGCCGCATCGGAGCTTTCACCGCAAGCCCGCGCCAGTTTTTTAGATAACGAATTAAAGTTGCTTGCTCAGTTGGACGCAGAATTTCAACAGATTGCTGAACAGCAATCCACGCATTTGGTTGAAGCACACCAGCGTTTTAGCACGCTGATGGATAAACAGCAGTTTCAGGTTGTCTATCCGGTGCTGCCCATGGATTTGTTGGGCATTTATATTTTATTGCCAGAATAAACGCTGGTCAGCATACTGTCTTTATTGGTTACATACAGGAGCCTTTCTTAGGAATATTAATAACATGACTACCATTCATATAAAGCTAAAAGAAGTCTACGTTGATCATTTGTTGGCAATAATTTCTAACCATCAGGAAATACAAATTGACGACATAGCAATCGAAGGATTAACCAAAGCCGATAACGCCGTACAAAAAACGCAAAAAAAGCAGAAGCTCATGCGTATTGCAAGAGAATGTGCAAACTTGCCAACCTTGGATAGCTATTCCCCTGATCAAATTCTGGGTTATGAACAAAGTGACTTTGGTCTATGGGGTAATGAGTAATCAGCCATTCCCGCTCATAGCCTAAGTATATTGATTTTAAACACATTTTATTTTTCGCGGTCGCACTAAAAAACATTATAAATCAATATACATAAGTTCATTTTTGGCATTTTATGTATTTTTTTCTCTAAGTTAGCGATTTTAAAGGTAAATTAGCGCGAGACCATAAAAAATAAATCATTTAATATCAATCGCTTAAGTCATGAGCGGGAACGCCTGATGAGTAATGGTGGTTGATTCATCCGTTTTAATTGCTGTTTTGCTGTTGGAATCTGACGCTGAGCAATTATTGAATCAACTCATTGATGCCGATGAACTTTACTTGAGCGCAGTTAGTTTGGTTGAAACGGCCATGGTCATCGAATACAAGAAAGGAAAATCGGGCGCGGATAAATTGGATGAATTATTAGCCGAATTAACGCCGACTATTGTTGAGTTTGATCAACAGCAGGCTGCGTTAGCGAGAATGGCGTGGCGGGAATATGGGAAAGGTAGGCATCCAGCCAAATTAAATTTTGGCGATTGCTGTAGTTACGCACTGGCAAAGCATTTAAACCAATCATTACTCTTTAAAGGCAATGATTTTTCTCAAACAGATATTGCATTTTAGCACGCTGATAGATAAACAGCAGCTTCAGGTTGTCTATCCGGTGCTGCCCATGGATTTGTTGGGCATTTATATTTTATTGCCAGAATAAACCCTGGTCAGCATACTGTCTTTATTTATTACATTGGGGAGCCACCATCATGCAAACTGTCACCGTTTCTGAACAAGGCCAAGTCATTATCCCTCTCGATATCCGTAAGCAATTGGGTATTACGCCAGGATGCCAACTTAGCTTCATAGTGGAAGGTTCTAACTTAAGAGTTGAAGTCAATCAGCGTATTCAGTCGACAAAACCTGAGGACGGTTATGGGCTGTTGGTTTGCAAATTGCCGGGCGAACGGAATTTGGTTGAATTTGATGTTGCACAAGCCATGCGGGACGTTAAATGATAGGGCTTGATACCAATATTTTGGCTCGTTTTTATGTGGATGATCCCAACGATTCGCAGGCACTTAATCAACGTCCGATTGCTCGGCGGATTATGACTGAATCACCTCAGGCAACACGCAATAAAAATACCCCCATTTTTTCATGTAAGTTGTGGTTGGATAGTCAGGCAGTATTTTGGCAACAAAGGGTGACGTATTATCCGGTCATTGATAGGGTTAAAAGCTTTTTTGGTTATTTTCACACCTTTTTTGTAGACCGTTTGTAACACTTCTACGAGGGGTTTAAGCCC
>NZ_FUKJ01000239.1 GCF_900163745.1 Crenothrix polyspora | reverse complement strand
TATTCATGCCGAGCCAATGATTGATCAGCTTAATTGATTCAATGAGACGGGTAAAATGATAAGGTAAAACTATGGCTGAGTTCGACTCTGTTCATGTTTATCAGCTGAAGGTTTGGATTCAGGACATTAGCCCCATGGTTTGGCGGCGTTTACTGGTTCGCAGTGACAGCACAATAGCCGACCTCCATTACATCATTCAGATTTCAATGGGCTGGAATGATGACCATCTGAACCGGTTCCATATTCATGGCAAGGACTTTGGTGTTTACCATGATGGCGGGACAAATTTTGACGACAATCCAGAACAAGTACTTCTTTCCGTTTTTTGTTTTCGCACCCGCGAACGTTTTCTTTACGAATACGACTTTGGCGATGCGTGGCTGCATGAAGTCCGTGTTGAAAAATGCCTGCCGCTTGATCCCAAGCAGACTTACCCGCTCTGTATCGATGGCAAACATGCCGCACCGCCAGAAGATTTCGGTGGTGCGCTGGTTTATATGCAAATGCGGCATGAGCTCAAGTACCGGGCAGTATTTGGTGACGACGGCAGGCATGATGATTTTGACGACCAGGATGATTGGGAGAGCGAAAACTTAGCCTATCAGGCATTTGACCCAGATCAATTCTCCCGCCGGAATGTTAATATCCGCCTACGGCACTATGCCAAAGGCGACCGTGATTGGCTATTTTCATCCTGACAGGAGAACGCCGTGAAATTCAAAATCCAATTGGTCACCCAGTGTGAAACGGGGGAGACGATCCAGGAATTAACTTGCCTGGAACGGACATCAGAAGAGCTAGAAGCTATGGGTATAAGCTTACCCGAAGCTAAATCGCTACTGGCCGCCTTGCAAAAACAAGTCGTCGAGCAGCAAGTCTCAGCCTTCCTTTTCAATCGACAATCGTGTCCCCACTGTACTCTGCCTTTTCGCCATAAGGGTCAGCATCCGGTGGTATTTCGCACCCTGTATGGGAACCTGAATATTTGCAGCCCGCGCTGGTTCCACTGTGATTGCCAGCCGCACGATAACCATACATTCAGCCCTCTGGCCGATTTATTCACCGATCACTGCTCACCCGAACGTTTGTACCTGGAAACAAAATGGGCATCGTTGGTTTCCTTCGGGCTTGCCACTCAGCTGCTCGAAGACGTATTGCCGACGGATGCCCATATTCGCACGACGACTATACGCAACCATTTGTATGGTGTGGCTAGGAGGCTGTCCGAAAATGGTTGATACCAGTCGACTTAGCAAAGCCGACAAATTTTATTC
>NZ_FUKJ01000440.1 GCF_900163745.1 Crenothrix polyspora | reverse complement strand
ATATATAATTTCGCTCGCGCCAAAATATGGGCAAGCTGAGCCAGCGACGTTTGCCCCGCCAAATTCACTGTATCAGCAGGCAGTTTTTGTGCAATCGCCGCGATATAATCCAGCTCTTCTTGCAAAGCCCCGCCGGAAAGAACCACCTTTAATCCTCTCCCCCTAAGATAGCAGCCTATTTCTACCCAGCCTTCTACAGTCCAACGCTTATATGCCCACTGGGGGAAAGGGTGCAAAACGACATAATCGCCCGATAAAAATTCAAATCGACTTAAACATTCAGCATTATCAGTCTGCGGCGGGACGACAGTAAAGTCTTTGGAAACCCCAATCAAATCCAGTAGCTTTAAATTTTGCAAAACCGTATGGGTCTGTTCGTTATCAAACTCTGTCCAGCGTTGCAAAAAAAACCGCTTCCACCACCCCGTCATACCTTTAGGTGGCACCACCGCAATGCTAAACGACGCGGCCAGTAGGCCATATAGGAAGGGACGATCCCCTGTTTGCGTCACCACAGCCAAATCATAACGCCTAAAAAGGCGTTTCAACAAAACCACATATTGACGATAGCCTATCCGCAATGGGGTAACAATAATGTTATCAACATCGTTATTGCCCTCTAAAATCGCGGCGGTATTGTCATACACCAAAACGTCTAGCTGGGCGTCTGGGTATGCAATGCGTAAAGAGCGCAACAAAGGCGTGGCCAGTAAAACATCGCCAAGATAGCGCATGACGACAACCAAAATCCGTTTTGGTTTGGGCTTCAACATCTGGCAACTGACCCTAGCCATTTTACACTAATGCGCCATTACCAACAGAAACGGCATCTGGAACAATAAAGCCAACATTAAACAACACCTTAGACTTGCGTCGAATTTAACCAGAGATCATGTTTGTTGCACATGCTTAAAACGTGAAGCTCCCCGCTGTAATTATCCAGCGTAAAAGTCGACATGGCGGCTTTATCTTTGGTTGGATTAAACAAGTACTCGTCCATAAACTTGTAATTCTTATCCAGCAGCACATGTTTAACAATGTAGTGCTCATAGTTTTTCATTTCGTGGGCAGTCACCACCCTAACAATAACCCTGCCTTCTTTTTTTTCTATTCCTATGCTGGGTAAATGTCCTGCAACCTTCTCGCTCCAGCGTCCTGGAGACTCCTTGGTATAATAGATATCGCCAACAACAATCTGTTTGGATTTTTCAGCCAACACTGTTGACGGTGCAACAATACCTGCCCCTACACCCGCTACAACACCCAACCTAATAAAATCACGACGATCCACACGACCCTCCCTACTATTAATGGAAAAATACAACCTGATTGAAAAGGGCAACCCACCACATCAGACCTTAAAATTGTAACAATATTATTCTGCGATTATTGGAGGTTAAAGAACAAAAGTCAATCAAAGAAAGCCAGCTCCAGCCTTGGATATTGCCAGCGTCAGCTAGTCGTCGCTCGCCCCTTGATAGGCGTTTTTTCCAATTTTTACCGACTTAAACCATTGCCTCACGTTTTTTAATCCTTGCATAACCGGTGCAGAGCCACCCATTGCCACAGAGTCCACCCAACAATACCAGGCAGAAACGCCACTGGGCGGATTGCCTTGCGTCCAACCCAATACCGGGTCGATGGCCGCCCATTTCCAAGTGCCAACAGCCGTGCCAATAATCTCCAGCCAGGTGGTAATAAAGAAGGCTGCCAGATAAACCAAAGGTGATTTGCCTTTAAATAGGTAGATCAAAAATACACAAAACAGCATTGCGCCAACGGCATCGCCCTGCCCTAAACCACTGACTCCCCAGAGTGACCACAAGCCACACGCCACCACAACAAACGTGGCAATTTCTCTGGCATATTTCAAAAACAAGCCTGACCGCGCCAAGGCAACGGCCGTTAAATAAACCATACCGTGCCCTGGCGGCACATACGCGGGCACGTTGTGAAATCGATAGGTATAGCCGCCCATGAAGGGGGACGCAAAATGTTCGCCAACCGTGGCAAAACATATAGCAATACCGACTTGTACCCTAATCTCTTTAGATTCGCCATGTAAAAAACACAGTAAAAATATCCAGGCACAGCCACCTAATACTTTTTGCTCTGCCAAGGTTGCATCGGCATCATTCACCAAGGCAAAAGCGACACAAAAAAACGTAATGGCCGCGATAATATAATCTCTCTGCTTATGAACGCAGGCAATATCAGAACTTGGAAAATGACGTAGCACGACTTAAACCTCATATAACTTTATGACTAACCAGTATTGACCAGCCTAATTAAACACCCAGGTTATTAATGCATACCGCCCCAATTTACCGATCAAAATGGCAAAAAAAGCCGGTAATAACGGCAACCTTAACCAACCACCGGCAAAACAAAAACCGTCGCCGACGATGGGCAGCCAGGAAAATAGCAAAACCCACGCACCCTTGTCTTTTACGGTCTGGAGTGCTCGCTGTTGTTTTTCAGACAGTTGGCTAGCGACAGGTATTTTTTTAGCCACCATCCAGCCTAACCACCATGTCGTCATGGCACCCAGGGTATTAGCCAGTGTTGCAATACTCAGTAACTGCCAAGCCTGATAGCTTCCCTGTGAAACCATATAAGCCAAAACAGCCTCAGAACCACCTGGCGCAACAGTTGCCGATATAAAAGCACTCGCAAAAAGCGCCCACAGCCCGGTTAATGTGTCTTGCATTATTTCTCTCAAAAAAAACCCCGCGTTCCTTGATAGAGCGCAGGGTTTTTCATGGTAAACCACTTACTTTTTTTCTGATAGCAGTTTATTTTTTTTCGATAAAACCCGACCCATTAAACCAGAAATCATGCTTACCAAAAATACAATCCCTGCTCGTAACCTATCAAGGCTATAAGCAATCGCTTCTGAAACACTCATGCCTTTAAATTTTTTCGCTAAAAAGGGTGCTGCCAGCAGCCCTAATGCGATACCAATCACGGTAACACCGGAAAAAACAGATTCTTCTTGCGCTACAGCAGCGACCGCACCTGCTTTTTTTGCAGCTGCCGCAACGACAGCATCTTCTTCAGTTTTTTTAACTTCAGCCGCCGCCGCAGTCAATTCCGCAGCAATTTCTGTCAAACCACCCGTATAATCATCCAGCACGGCATTAGCCGTTACACCTGGAATACTCGGTAAATCGCCATCACCTTTACCCACCTTAAGCTGGGCTTTCATACCTTTTTCCATGTGCTGGGCAATATCGCAATGCACTAAATAGGTTTTATCACCCGGCGGGAGAATCAAGGTTCCAGAAATTTTTGCAGGCCCTGAAACTTCCAGATGAAACATGCCTTTAGCGTACAAATACTTAGGCAAACCATGCATCATCCATTGATGCCTGATATTGTCCTCGTTAATAAAATGCACAGTTAATTTGGTACACGGCTCAAACTGAAACTCCTGGGTGTCGAATGCAAACATTCTGCCAGGAAATTTTTCCGCATATTTATGCCCCGCATGAACCGTTATTTCCTTTTCTTCAGAAATGCTATCGCAACCGCCCGGTAAGACATCGGTATTTTGCCCCATTACCATACCGCCGGCCATATCCATTAAATGACCATCACCGTGGTTCATGAGCATACCGGTATGATCTTCAAGTTCCTGTTCTGCCCATGCC
The DNA here is from genome assembly GCF_900163745.1 of Crenothrix polyspora. GTDB lineage: Bacteria > Pseudomonadota > Gammaproteobacteria > Methylococcales > Methylomonadaceae > Crenothrix > Crenothrix polyspora_B. The sequence continues at coordinate 10,641 of NZ_FUKJ01000440.1, read as the reverse complement.
GATGTAGACATAAACAGAACAAGTCCCCCTACTGATAACAACTTCACCATGATTATTTTCCTCTTTGTTTAAAAAGTGCCATCAGTGTCACACAACAATCGTTAAAGTTACACCCAACAGCACTCATAACAAACTACAGATTTTTTTACTTGTTTGATTTAACTTACAATTTTGGCAATGATGTCATCGACCTTGCGTTTAAATCCGGCGCTTGACAAGTAACCCATATACAGCGCTCCAACTAGACCCAATGCATATAACGCATAAGTAGTCTTGGCAGTAGCGGCACCGCCGCCGGCACTAAAGCTCATGTGTGCGTCCAGCCTTTCGCCTTGATCAGGAACCAAAGTAATGTGTATCAGGTACTTACCTGCTTCTGGAACACCTTCGGGCAACACCAGCTCAACAGTACCTTTTTTGTGTTTTGCACCCGCCAAAAAGAATACGCGCTTGCCTTCGGGTTCTTTAGTGACTTCAAACTCAACCGTATCGTTTCTGTATTTGTTGTCTTGATAATCAAAAACCAACATAATTTTTTCATTCAGCTTGGGAAGACTGGCACAAAACTCTTCCGCAGGAAACGAATTAGGTTGGTAAGCGGTGTAATGCAGCCAATGGTCTTTTTCTAATTCAAATTTACATTGATCGGTATCAGTACCGGCAGCGCCACCGTGCGCCAACAAATTGGCAGAAAATAATAACGCCAGCAGCCCCAGGGAAATTTTTGTTATTTTATTTGATTTGATCATAATCATGCCTTCAGGTTTTCTATTTTTAGAATATATTCGACGTTTATTTATATGTCTTTCAAGCCATCAGCCCCAAAATAACCGCCCTTCGCCATTGCATAATGGCAGGAAGGCACTCTAGCACATCAGTCCAGACAAATAAAGGACAGCAAACTACACTTATCGTTCAATACCTATCAACAACTATGTTCTAGCACACACTATTGATATCCTAGTCCAGTTTTCGTAGACTTAAGCCCACATACACATCAAATGGAGTCGAACCCATGTCATCTTTGACAACATCACAAGCCTGGATAGCATTACAAGCGCATTATAATCAAACACAAAACGATTCACTGCGTGTAGCCTTTGCCAATGACCCTGAGCGCTACAACAAATTCTCGCTGCACCTCAATGACATCCTGTTCGACTACTCCAAAAACAGAATAAACGATCAAAGCATTCCGTTGCTGGTTGATCTCGCCAATTACACTGGGCTACCCGCCAAAATTGAAGCCATGTTCACCGGCGAACCGATTAATACCACGGAAAAAAGAGCCGTTTTACATACCGCATTACGTAACCGCGATAACCACCCTATTTATGTTGATGGCATTGATGTCATGCCCGGTATCAATCAAGTTCTGGACAAAATGCGTCATTTTTGCAACGCGGTACGGACAGGCGAATGGAAAGGTTATACCGGAAAACGTATCACCGACGTGGTTAATATTGGTATTGGCGGCTCCGGTTTAGGCCCTAAAATGGTTTCCATGACCCTCACCCCCTACGGTTCGGACAATTTACTGGTTCACTATGTTTCCAACGTCGATCAAACCAATATTGTCGAAGAGTTAAAAGGACTATCGCCGGAAACCACGCTGTTTATTATCGCCTCCAAGCTATTTTCCACGCAAGAAACCATGATTAACGCCAACTCGGCGCGAAACTGGTTTTTGGACAGTGCTAAAGATACCAGCGCCATCGCCAAACATTTCGTGGCGATTTCTACCCATACCGAAAACGTGGCAAAATTTGGTATCGATACCGAAAACATGTTCGAATTCTGGGACTGGGTGGGCGGTCGCTATTCGCTCTGGTCGGCCGTGGGCTTATCGATTGCCCTGTACATCGGCATGGATAATTTTGAAGAACTGCTACAGGGTGCTTACGAGGCTGACCTGCATTTTCGTAATACGCCACTTGAAAAAAATATTCCCGCTCTTATGGGTTTGTTGGGAATATGGTATAACAACTTCTTTGAAGCCCGATCGTATGTGCTATTGCCTTATGATCAATCCATGCGTTATTTTGCTGATTATTTTCAACAAGGTGACATGGAAAGCAACGGCAAAAGTGTTGATTTAAATGGCGATAAAGTCGATTACAGTACCGGTCAGATTGTCTGGGGACAACCTGGCACTAACGGTCAACACGCTTTTTTTCAGCTTATGCACCAAGGTACGCAATTGGTACCGTGTGACTTTTTAGCCGCAGCAAACAGCCATTACCGCTTACCAGAACACCATGATGTTTTAATCTCAAATTTTCTGGCGCAACCGGAAGCGCTGATGCGTGGCAAAACAGAGGAAGAAGTCAAACAAGCACTGACACATGAAGAACAACACGACGCAGTATTAGTTGCCTCCAAAGTATTTGACGGCAATAGGCCTTCCAATTCTTTTTTGTTTGAAAAGATGACCCCCAAAACCCTGGGTACATTACTGGCATTTTACGAACACAAAATCTTTGTACAAGGTGTCGTCTGGAATATCAATTCCTTTGACCAAATGGGTGTCGAATTAGGTAAAATACTAGCCAATGCCATATTACCGGAACTTAAAAACGATGCTGTTATCAAAAGCCACGACTGTTCAACGAACGCACTCATTAATGCTTATAAAAAATTGCGGCAACCTTGATTAAACTACTCAAATTGATTGTCGGCCTTGTCTTTACGCTTCTACTTGTAGAATGCAACAGACATATGCCGCTATCAAAAGCGCCAGTACCGCAAAATCAACTGGAAGCCATCAAGCTCAGTGGCACGTTAAAGATCTTAACCCGTATAGATCCGACAACCCACTATAAAAATACCGATAGCTACACCGGTCTGGAGCATGATTTAATCAAACTGTTTGCCGAACATCTTGGCGTTAAAGTTGAATTTATCATCCCGGACACTTTTGCTGAAATTCTCAGCGGCATTGCTGACAATAAAGCCGATATCGCTGCGGCAGGGCTTACCGTTACCCCGCAACGGGCGAAAAAAATGCGTTTTTCGCCCAGCTATTATGAAATCACTGAGCAACTGATTTATCGCTCTGGCACTCAGCGCCCCAAAAATGCCGACTATTTAACCCAAGGCATTGTCGAAGTCACCGCCGGCACGCATCACGTTGATACATTAATCAACCTAAAAAAGACCGTTCCTGACCTAGCGTGGACAGTCAACAAAGAACTCGATACTGATGGCCTGCTGTATCTGGTCAACGAAGGCCTGATAGATTACACCGTCGCTGACTCTAACCAGGCGCTGTTAGTACGTCGCTACTACCCTGAACTGAATATTGCTTTCGACCTGACCAAACCCCTGCAACTGGCATGGGCATTGAGCCTGTCAAAAGACAATAGCCTATTTGATGAAGTCACCCGCTTCTTTACACGCATCAAAAAAGATAAAACGCTCGCACAACTTATCGAAAAACACTATGGCCATGCCAGCACCTTAAACTATGTTGATAACTGCACCTTCCGCCAACACCGAAAAAGCCGATTGCCACTTTATCAAAAATACTTCGCCGCCGCCGCAGACCAGTACAAAATAGACTGGCGCTTACTGGCCGCCATTGGTTACCAGGAATCGCACTGGCAAGACAATGCTATTTCGCCCACCGGTGTTGAAGGCATTATGATGTTGACTAACGATACCGCCGAGCTACTGAAAATTAAAAATCGCAAAGACCCGATACAAAGCATCGAAGGCGGTGCGCGTTATTTCCAGCAACGGATTAAACTGCTAGACGATACCATCAACGAGCCCGACCGCACATGGCTGGCGCTAGCCTCTTACAATGTCGGCATGGGACATATTTACGATGCTAGGTTATTGACGACACAACAAGGCGGCAACCCCAATAAGTGGCTGGATGTCAAACAACGCCTCCCTCTGCTGGCCGACGAAAAATGGCATCGCAACACCAAATATGGCTTCGCCCGAGGCAATGAGCCGGTCGAATACGTGGAAAATATTAGAGGTTATTATGATTTACTGGTTTGGTTAACTGAAGAAAACCAATTAAAAAAACACGCCATGGAATTAAAAAACAATAAACCAACCAGTGCTGCGGTAAAAAGCAGTGCCACTACACTTTAAAAAAAAGCTTAACAACGTTACTGCCTAACCCATAACGCTGACTAAACAACCACCGGCCACGCTCGCTCAACACTATACAAATAGCCGCCACGTAACACGTCTGTCATGATCGTAATTTATACTGCGTAAGAATGACGAGTACGCCAATAAGCGAGCAGTTACAACAACACAGTCAGCTGGTCTGTTTTTGCATAGTGCTTCATGCCTATAAAAAGTAGTATAATGTTCGGTTAAATTAACGATTCCCAGGTGTAGATTATGCAAATTATTCAAGAAGCGCTGACGTTTGACGACGTTTTATTAGTGCCCGCATACTCGAATGTGTTACCGCGTGACGTGGAAATGACAACACAACTGACTCGTAGCATCACACTCAACATTCCGCTCGTTGCCGCAGCAATGGACACTGTTACCGAAGCAAGACTGGCCATTGCCATTGCCCAGGAAGGCGGCATCGGCATTATCCACAAAAACATGACCATCGAACAACAGGCGCATGAAGTGTCCAGCGTCAAAAAATACGAAAGTGGTGTCATCAAAGACCCCATCACGGTTTCCCCTGATATTAGCATTCGTGAGGTTATCGCCTTAACGCAAGCTAAAAAAATCTCCGGCGTACCGGTTGTTAATGGTGATGAACTGGTCGGTATTATTACCAGCCGCGATTTACGCTTTGAAACTCGTCTTGACGAACCCGTTTCCAAACTGATGACTCCGAAAGCGCGTTTAATTACCGTCAATGAACATGCTGATCGCAAAGAAGCCATTACTTTATTGCATAAACACCGCATCGAAAAAATCCTGGTCGTCAATGACGACTTTCATTTGCGCGGCATGATTACCGTCAAAGATATTCAAAAAGCCAAAGATTACCCGCAAGCCTGCAAAGATGAGCAGGAGCGTTTGCGCGTAGGCGCTGCTGTCGGCACAGGCCAAGGCACAGAAGAGCGCGTTGCAGCACTGGTTGCAGCGGGCGTTGATGTCATTATTGTCGACACCGCGCACGGGCATTCACAAGGCGTTTTAGACCGTGTACGCTGGATAAAACAGAATTATCCTGATGTTCAGGTTATTGGCGGTAATATCGCCACAGCCGATGCTGCACTGGCATTAGTTGAGGCAGGCGCAGATGGCGTTAAAGTGGGCATAGGTCCTGGCTCTATTTGTACCACACGTATTGTTGCTGGAGTCGGCGTACCGCAAATCAGCGCCATTAGTAACGTTGCCGACGCATTACAGGGTACGGGGGTGCCATTGATTGCCGACGGCGGCATTCGCTATTCCGGTGATGTGGCCAAAGCGTTAGCCGCAGGTGCTCATGCAGTGATGTTGGGCGGCTTGTTTGCCGGCACAGAAGAAGCGCCTGGCGATGTCGAATTATTTCAAGGCCGCTCTTATAAATCTTACCGTGGCATGGGATCATTGGGCGCGATGTCGCAGCGCCAAGGTTCCAGTGACCGCTACTTCCAGGAAAGCACCGATTCGGTTGAAAAACTGGTGCCCGAAGGTATTGAAGGCCGAGTGCCCTACAAAGGCAGTTTGCTTGCCGTCATCCATCAATTACTAGGCGGTGTACGTGCCAGCATGGGCTACACGGGCAATCGATCCATTACAGAGTTTCATGAAAAAGCCCAGTTTGTACGCGTCACCTCAGCAGGTATGCGAGAAAGCCATGTACACGATGTGACCATTACCAAAGAAGCGCCAAATTATCGCACCGAATAATTAATGCACTGCTGTCAAACGCGAATAACTCACCTATGTAAAATCATTGGGTAAATATTGTCCACGAAAAAAGTTGGATATTTAAGGCGGCAATAGTTATTTCCTGACATTTTTTGTGCTTTTTGTGTTTTCCGTGGACTCTATTAAATATCAGCTGAATCGTTACTTTTCGTCTTACACTTGCTAACAAATTTATCGTGAATCAACAAAACTTAAATATTCATAACCACAAAATCCTGATTCTGGATTTTGGCTCGCAGTACACCCAGTTAATTGCCCGTCGTATACGCGAAATCGGTGTTTACTGCGAAATCTATTCTTACGACTGTAGCGCAGAAGAGATTAAAAACTTCGCGCCCAAAGGTATTATTCTATCCGGTGGCCCTGACTCGGTAACCGGTGACGATACGCCACGCGCACCACAAAGCGTTTTTGAATCGGGCATTCCGGTTTTAGGCATTTGCTACGGCATGCAAACCATAACCGAACAACTGGGTGGCAAGGTTGAAACATCCAATCATAGAGAATTCGGTTACGCGCAAATCCGGGCACGAGGTCATTCCAAACTACTCACTGGCATAGAAGATCATTTATCGCCCGAAGGCTTTGGTTTACTGGACGTATGGATGAGTCACGGCGACAGGGTAACGCAATTACCGGACGGCTTTAAGCTAATTGCCAGCTCCGATGGCGCACCCATTGCCGGTATTGCCCACGAAGAGCGTGACTTTTACGGACTACAATTTCACCCAGAAGTAACGCATACCAAACAAGGCACACGTATTCTGTCGCGCTTTGTGCTGGATATCTGCGGCTGTGATGCGCTGTGGACAACCAGCCATATCGCCGAAGACAATATCAAGGCGGTACGGGAAAAAGTCGGCACGGACCAGGTTATTTTGGGCTTATCCGGCGGCGTGGATTCGTCCGTAGTCGCGGCTTTGTTGCATAAAGCTATAGACCAGCAACTCACCTGCGTGTTTGTCGACACCGGCTTGCTGCGCTTACACGAAGGCGACCAGGTCATGGCCACTTTCGCGCAACACATGGGCGTTAAAGTCATTCGTGTGGATGCGGAACAACGTTATTTACATGCCCTGCAAGGCGTTACCGATCCCGAACAAAAACGCAAAATCATTGGCGGCCTGTTCATTGATATTTTTGATGAAGAAGCCGGAAAACTTAGCAACGCTAAATGGTTGGCACAAGGCACTATTTACCCTGACGTGATTGAATCAGCAGGCTCTAAAAGCGGCAAAGCGCATTTGATTAAATCGCATCATAATGTCGGTGGTTTACCCGAAAATATGACCTTAAAACTGGTCGAACCACTGCGTGACTTGTTTAAGGATGAAGTCAGAAAGCTGGGATTAGAGCTGGGTTTACCGGCTGATATGGTGTTTCGTCATCCTTTCCCAGGCCCTGGTTTGGGTGTGCGCATCCTAGGCGAAGTAAAAAAAGAATTTGCCGATTTATTACGCAAAGCCGATGCCATTTTCATAGAAGAACTGTATCGCCACGATTTATACGATAAAGTCAGCCAGGCGTTTGCGGTATTTTTACCGGTTAAATCAGTCGGTGTAATGGGCGATGGCCGTCGCTACGATTATGTCATTGCCATCCGCGCCGTTGAAACCATTGATTTTATGACCGCACGCTGGGCGCATTTGCCTTATGAATTTCTGGATTTAATTTCCAGACGTATTATTAACGAAGTCGCGGGCATATCGCGTGTTACCTATGATATTTCCGGCAAGCCACCTGCTACCATTGAATGGGAATAAGCCCGACCAGTGATGAAGCCTGGATGCGTTATGCGCTACGTTTAGCGCAACGTGCTGAGCAACAAGGCGAAGTGCCGGTGGGGGCGATCTTAGTCAAAGATGATAAGTGTATTGCCGAAGGCTGGAATGCCTCGATTAGCCAGCATGACCCCAGTGCCCATGCAGAAATCATCGCCCTGCGTGAAGCTGGAAAAAAATTGGCCAATTACCGTTTGGTAAATACGACTTTGTATGTAACTCTAGAACCTTGCGTTATGTGCATGGGGGCGATTAGCCAGGCGCGGATTAGCCGTCTGGTATTTGGCGCAGCCGACCCCAAACGCGGCGCAGTTTTTAGCGCCATAGCGCTTGCTGACGCTAGTTTTTTGAACCATCGCATTGCATGGCAGAATGGTGTTTTAGCAAGCGAATGCGCGACGTTACTCAAAGATTTTTTTCGTGCCCGCCGTTAAGCAGGTAGGCGCATATCCACGGGGATGGAGCGTTGTAAACTCCCAGCCTATGAGCCTTTGGTTAGGCATTAATAACGTTTACTGCGACTCTTTTATAACGCTAGGGAAGCATCAACCCAAAGCCTTCAGTGATGGAGATAATGAAAAATATGAAAAACTTATTGATTGCATGGGGTAATTTTTTCTTCCATACCCGTAACGTGCTTTTTCCCGTTATTATTGTCGGTCTTTTATTGCTGTGGTCGCCAGTGGCAATGGATAGCACAGCCAGTATCTGTTTATTACTTATTGGCTTAGCCATGATTATCATCGGACAATGCATTCGAATACTCACCATTGGCCTTGCTTACATTGTGCGTGGTGGTCGCAACAGACGCGTTTATGCAGAAAAACTGGTAACCGATGGATTTTTCGCACACTGTAGAAATCCCCTGTATGCCGGCAATATTCTAATTGTGAGTGGATTCTTATTTATTTCTGGCAACGTATCCGGCATTATCATCGGTTCACTGATTTTTTTTGCAATTTATCGGCTCATTGTCCACAGCGAAGAAGCGTTTTTAGAGCATAAATTTGGGCAAGACTACCGTGATTTTTGTGCCAGCGTACCACGCTGGATACCTAGGCTCACAGGCCTTGGTAAAACCATAACTGATTATGAATTTGACTGGCCCGCCGTTGCGGTCAAAGAATATGGCACGCTTTTCACATCCCTGATTATTCCGCTAGGATTAATCAGCTGGAAATTACATTTGGTTAACAAAGCGGATGATTACCAGTTTTTACTGAGCGCTGTTGCGCTGCTTATCCTAATAGCATACGGTGTTGTGCGTTTTTTAAAAAAAACAGAACGACTCAAATCCCTACGCTGAAAAGAATCCTGTGTCAGGCAATAAAAAAATCTCTTCATAACGCGCTAACCTGATATGACTGATCAAGATAAAATATTTCAACAAACTGGCCGTACCGAAGACTTTGCTTTTAACGAGCGTGTCGCCCATGTTTTTGATGACATGGTATCCCGTAGCGTGCCATTTTATAACGAAATACAGTGCATCCAGTCTGATTTGATTGTTGATTTTTTACCGGAAAATTCAGCGGTTGTCTGCGATTTTGGCTGTTCAACGGGCACTACTCTGGAGCACATTGCACAGCACCCCAGATGCCCAAGCGATATTGCACTCATTGGCTACGATAATTCGGAAGCTATGCTGGATAAAGCACGTATTAAGCTCGAAAACCTTATCACCGCCAAGAAAGCTTCATTACGTTTTGCTGATCTCGGCCGCCTTCAGGATTTACCAGAATGCAACGTGGCGATTCTTAACTGGACGCTGCAATTTGTCCGGCCTATCGACCGTGAACAAGTCTTAAAAACTATTTTCAACGCGCTAAAACCGGGCGGCATATTACTGTTGTCGGAAAAAATATTGAGTAGCGACCCAGTATTAAACCGCCTTTATATCGAGCACTATCTGCAATATAAAATAGAACACGGCGGCTACAGCGATACTGAAAATCAGCGCAAGCGCGAAGCCTTGGAAAATATACTTATTCCCTACCGCCTGGACGAAAACTACGCGCTTTTGGAACGCGCCGGATTTGGGCGTATCGACACGTATTTTAAATGGTTTAATTTTGCCAGCATGATCGCCGTTAAAATTTAGGATTATGGCCACAGCACATTATTTCAGGTCTACGACAACCTAACCCTGGGATCAACCAGCGTATAAGAAATATCGGTCAGCAGCAGGCCAATCACATACAACACCGACCCCAAAAATACCATCGCCCTAACAATGGCAAAATCCTGGCTGGTGATGGCATCAATGGTATAACTGCCTAAACCGGGAATACTGAAAAAAGACTCCATAATCAGGCTGCCCATAAACAAGGTTGGTAACACCACCACCACGCCGGTCAAAATAGGAATCATGGTATTTTTCAGGACATGGCGAAACAAGGTTTGCGTTTCGGTTAAGCCCTTGGCGCGTGCGGTACGGACATAATCTTTACCGACTTCTTCCAAAAACAAAGTTCTGTACCATCGCACACCTGATCCTATCCCAGAAAATGCGCCGATCAATACCGGTAAAATCAAAAACTTAGCCGCCGCAAAACCGTCGTCATAACCGGAAATCGGCACCAAGCGCAGTAATTTAGAGATCACAAACTGGCCACCGATAATATAAAACAGCGATGAAATCGACATTAGCACCACGCACACTACCGTACCTACCCGATCCAGATAACTTTGCCGAAACAAAATCATCAACAGCGCAAAGCTGATATCGACCAGTAAGCCCACACACAAGGTAGGCAACGCGACAGCAAGACTCGGCAACGCACGTTCTTTAATGTCCGCGCCGATATTCCTGCCACTATCGGATGAGCCAAAGCGAAACAAAAACAACCCCACGGATTTTTGGTAAAAAATGGTGTCGGTGACTCTTTTCTCGGCAACTGCGCCAGGATTCCACAATAAAGGCAAATCATAGCCGTGTTGCTGCTTCCAGTTATCTATCGCCTGTTCGGTGACGTGTTTTTGCCCCAACTGCATACGCGCCATATCA
>NZ_FUKJ01000238.1 GCF_900163745.1 Crenothrix polyspora | reverse complement strand
GCTGGAACCCACCAACACAATCTTGTCATAGCCGGATAAATCCAGTGATAGCAATTGCTTTACCCGTACATCAGAATCGTTACTCGCCGTATAATCCGGGCTTATCACTTCATAGCCATGACGTTTGGCCACCTCTGCCATCGCCAGAGCTTTCTCGCCCCACGGTATGCTGTCTTTGCCGTGGTTGTAAATCATCAGTTTTTTCATGGTTTTTTATTTTTACATTGAATGATGAATGTTGGTAAAAAATATCAGCTTAGTGTGTGTCGCAATCACTTAAATCGTAAGGGTTTGACCAGCCCGCTACCGATAATTAGGCTCAATCAACTCCAAATACCCTGTTTTGAAGTCTGGATAAATAAACTTGTAGCCGAGATTTTTAAGCCGGTTATTACGGCAGCGTTTATTCATGTCGCAATCCGCTGCGGTTATTTTTACTGTGGGCGGTGTGCAGTTTAATTTATCTGTCATCCAGGTTATAACATCCCACATCGGTGCCGGATCGTTATCACTGGCTAAATAACATTGTTCAAGTTTAACGCCTGCCAGTCGTTGTGCCAGCAAAAAAGCCAGCACATTCACGCAATCACGCTGATGAATTCTATTGGTGTAGTACGGTGGCTGTTGCTGTATTGATGGCGTTTGCTGTGCTGATCTGAGTAAATACTCGCGGCCTGGCCCATAGATACCCGAAAAGCGCACGATAACATTGGCCGGATTGTGCGCCATCAGCTTTTGTTCGGCATTGACGATTTTTAGGCTGGTCGTTTTATCGGGCAGGGTAGGGGAGTTTTCATCTACCCACTCGCCTTGCGTTTGACCATAAACACTGGTGGAAGACACAAAAATCCACGGTGCTGTGCAATGGATGTGTGCGAAGCGCTCGAATAGGTTGTTCAAGCCTGTTTGGTAAACATCATGATAACTACTTTCGTTGCGGCCATCGGCAGAAACAATAAAGAAGATGTGTTCAAAATCGTTATCTAACGCTTGTAAGTCGGTGGGCGAGGTAATATCGGCACGGATAAATTTAAAGTTTTCAGGGTGTGTTGGCGGTGGATTGCGCTTTAGTCCGGTGACATTGTGACCTGCATCAGCCAGGGTTTTAGCCAGTTGGTAGCCAATGGCGCCGCAGCCGATAATCAATATTTTGGCCATGTTATACCGCGTTGCTCAGTTGTAATTGTTGTGGGTAAGGCGACATGTAGTACGAGTCTTCTATGTAGGGATCAGGAGACTTTCTAAAATGGTGTTTCAGTAAGGTTAACGGCACTATGAGCGGCACTTCGCCTTGTCGGTAGCGTTCTATCAGTTCACTCAGTTCGGCTTTGTCGTCTGCGGCTAATTCTTTTTTCAAATAACCTTGAATATGCTGTAGTACGTTAACGTGGTTTTTACGGCTGGCTACTATTTTTAAGGTAGTCATCAGCTGAGCAATATAAGTTTGCGCCACTTCGGTAACATTTTCTTTGGTAACGGTTGCCAATAACTGGCCTAAATCCGCATAGTTGGCATGGCTCATGATGATCAGTTTGTGCTGGGCATGAAAGCGCGTTAGGCGACTGGGTGTCATGCCTTCGGCTACTAGCTGTTTCCAGCGGTGCAGTACGTAAACCCGCTGAATAAAATTTTCCCGTAGTTTCGGGTCGCCTAAGCGTCCTTCTTCTTCAACCGGCAGTAGCGGATTATTTTGCATCATGATGTCGGCATAAATGCCCGTACCCACTTGTTGCGGTTGGCCATTGCTATAAACCTTTACCCGTTCCATGCCGCAGCTGGGCGAGCCTTTTTTCAGAATGTAGCCGCACAAATCAGTGTGTGCGGGTTTTTGCTGATGGGCGTAGTCGCGTAGCTGGTCTGTAACATCCATAGCAGGATTTTTTACGCCGATGCAGCGTATTTCTTTATCGATTTTTGCCAGTTGAATGGTGGGGCGTGGTGTGCCCATACCAATAGCCATTTCTGGGCAAAAGGGCTGGAAATCAAAGTATTCGGCTAAGGTGCCGACAATGTAGGAGTCACGTTTGTGGCCGCCATCAAAGCGCACGGGTTGGCCGAGGAGACAGCTGCTGATACCGACTGGAATTTTGTTCATAGGGGTTTAGTTTGTGGGCTAATGGCCTTGTTTCTAACATTAAAGGTGTTTTTAAACTATATTCAACAGTGCAGGAAAAACTTATGGACTTAATCACAATTGCTTTAAAGTAAGATCGTTTAATCCATCTGGGGAATTCATTTTACCCCGCATTCTTAAATAGGACTTCATCATATGTCAGAAATTTGGGCAGAACGGCAGCGTCGTACAAATCAGCTTGTCAGAATAGCAGCTGAATATATTTTCAATCAAGAGATTGTTACCTCTGAGCAACTTTACGGTTTATGCCAACTAACTTGGATTACAAAATCAAAAAAAAATAATAATGCATATATAAAAAGTACCAAAATTCCAGCACTTGAACATGTATTTCAGATGGATTTTCCCCGAATGCCAATAGAGGAAATAGCAGAAGAAGTATCGAAAATACTGAAGAAACCAGCAGTTAAAGAATTGATTATTTCACACACAGGTTTTACAAATTTTTTTAAAGTATATAGAAACAGTTCATTAGAATGGATAAAAAAAAATCACAAAATACTTCGCCCCTTATTCGAAAAAGCGCTCCAACTATCCAACGAAAAGCAACGAGTAGAACTTATAAAAAAAATTGCTAAATTACCATCAATTCCAACACCAGAAGACAGTAAAGAATATAAAGAAATGCACGCAGAATATCTTATCACACCAGTCTTTTTTGCTTTAGATTCGAGAATTAAATTTCCTATAATTAATGGAAATCAATCGGTCAAAAACTTATTAGCAGAACTAAAGGTGACTGATGATTCACTTGAAGCAAAGTACAAAGCGATGATTAGTCTATACGGCACGGGTGGTATAAACGATGCTGCAGACCTTGATCAAATTGGTAAATATATTATTGATTTCGTTGAAGAAGGGAAAAGGAAGCCCACTAAAAAACTTTTAGAAAATCAGCCAACAACAGGCGTAACTGAGCTGCCTTTTAAAGATGAATCGGACGTAAAATCTGTTCAACAAGCCTTAACTATTGAAAAAAGGCGCTTACATAATGAGTTAACAAATAAACTTAAATTGTATTTGAAAAATTACACCTTGTTTGAAGGTCGAGATGATAGTGCCATGTTTGACGTGTTAGTTGAAAACTATGATGAAAACAAAAATGACCTCCTTATTGAAGTAAAAAGCTCTTCAGAAACTGCACATGTTAGGATGGCAATAGGACAATTATATGATTATTGGTTCAAACTCAAGGGAAAAACTGAGCCGCATCACCTTGCAATACTTCTTCCAAATCCACCAGATAAAGAAATTAAAAATCTGCTTGAATGGCGTGGTATTGGAATTCTTTGGTTTTCAGGAAACACGCTTAAAACTTGTTGTGAATGGCTTGATGAGTTTGTTGAATCCGAATAAACCATAAAATGCTCTGTGGCTTTTATTTTTATAAACCCAATCTACAGCGATAGCGACAGGAAAAAATACCATGTATTGGCATGATTTTTTAAATAGCTTAGAGTCCGAAAGCATTGATCCAGATATTACATTGTTACTGCGGCTCGCAAGTATGCAAACCACTCCCGATATTTATTGGTATCCTGGAAGTGGAACAGATTTAACACCATTGCTGCTGGATGTACCCAACAATCCACTTCAAAGACGATTGTTCAGGGTAAACCAAGAATCTGAAGAACGGCCGCTCCTGCTTTGGATGAACGATAACCATTACACTCTAGAATATTTTCCAGATCAAAGCCTGTTGGGTAAATTTTTGCCGCCCTCCTTTAGGGAAATATGGAAAGAATACGGTGCATCAGTTACATTAGGTAAACACAAAGAATGCTATAGGTTACCTGGACGCAGGAAGCTGACTCTATTTACAGCAATTGTAAAAAATCAAGGGCAAGGGATACATGATCGAGAGGAAGGCGATGAATACTTGGTCTGCTTTTCGTCGTGCAATTCAGTGTTTTTACTGCATGAAATATTCATTAAATATAACTTTCATCTATTTTTTGTAGCGCTTATTGCACAAGATCTTTTTGGACACCGTGAAAAAGGTTTTTCACGTCATAAGGAAGGTTTTTGTCAATATTTACTGCCAAATCTCATTATAAATGGAAGTAAAAGAGAAGTAGATTTTTGGGCTATAGATATATACGGCCAAGATGAAGAAGTGATGGCTTTCATGGGACTAGGTGAATATGAATATATTGGAGGGCCTATAAATTGGGGTTGGCCACCGTCGAGGCTGTTCGGAAGGCCAGGGGTATCTTATTTACGCGAGCAACGACCATACCGTTTTGAAACTAATTGGTCAAAAACATTTTCGGATACACCATTAACTAAGCTGCATTTCGAACTGTACTAGGCGTTGGTGCATAAATAATATTTTTAAAAATCATATTGTTACAGTTAAATTTTTCCGAAAAATGCGCCGTTTTTCGCAAAAATCAGCAAAAATGAATAATCTAAAATTTAAAATGTTTTTTATTTTATGATGTTACAACCATGATTTATGCACCAACGCCGTTATTTAGGGGTCTGAATAAGTACATCCAACTTTTTCCCTACAACGCCTACTTTACCTTTAAAGTAGGCGTTGCATAACCGTATTGAAATACCCCTAATTCGCTTCAGGCACCACAGAGAACAAAGCACGGCCTAAACGCTCGTGCACCCGTTGAGTGGGATGTATTTCGTCAAAAAAGACAAACGAATTCATCTTGGCATTATCACAGGTGGGGTAATACTTAAAC
>NZ_FUKJ01000236.1 GCF_900163745.1 Crenothrix polyspora | reverse complement strand
GTGTCTGGTTGTACGGCGAGTTGTTGCCGCAGCAGATTTTAACCGCCGAGCAAGGTGCGGCCATTGTGCGAGTGCTGGCGTTAAGCCAAAGCCATCAAGTGCCAGAAGCGTTGTTGGCGATGTGTTTGGCGGATGCACGGCAGTTGTGTAGCGAGGCAGTAGTACGGTAGCCCTGGAAATCGCATTGACGATAGTGAAAATTCGATGCTATCTTCAAAGATGAATTAATCTGTATTGCTGTGCCACTGGCATTCATTCAGTTGTAATGCAATACAGTTAAGAATGAACCTTATGGAGCAAGAATTTTGTACAATTTAATAGTCACCGCTCAAGAGGGGGCATGGACTCAGCCAACTTATTTATGTCCGATTGATAGGTTTGCAGAAAAAACAGATTTGCCGATAAGAGAGAAGTATAAGACATTTTCAGAAGAGGCTATCGAAGAACTCAAATCATTTCCTACCTTATTTGTGTATGAAGATTTTGTCAAAGGTGATGCGCGTGTTGGATATATAACGCATATCACGATTCGCTACACCAGCATATATATTGAATTCAGGATTTTCCCCGATATACTACCCATTCCTCATTCCACCCTATCCACTTTAGCGCAAAAACTCGATATTACTGGTTATTGGGCACTTAGTCGGACGTATTGGGCAATCAAAGATGAAAAT
This sequence comes from Crenothrix polyspora, assembly GCF_900163745.1. Classification (GTDB taxonomy): domain Bacteria; phylum Pseudomonadota; class Gammaproteobacteria; order Methylococcales; family Methylomonadaceae; genus Crenothrix; species Crenothrix polyspora_B. The sequence goes on along the minus strand of NZ_FUKJ01000236.1, from coordinate 9,850 downwards.
TTATTAGATGTATTACTAGGCGAAGGATTAATTACTCCGCACCAGTATTCAACGGCAATATCAAATAAAATTGCTGACTTAGAACTTGAAAACATTGAAAAACGCGCGGCTTTACACAAGGCAGAACGCCTTGCTTATCTAGGTGGGATGGCCACCATGATGGCACACAACATCAATCAGCCGATTGCCGTTATACGTATGGCCGCATCAGGCGCATTAAGCGATGTTGATGAAAATTTATTTAACCCCAGCACCGAATTAAAACCCCTGCTAGAAAAAATCCTTAACCAAACAGAACGCTTAAGCCAAATCATGGGCAACTTTAGAAAATTCGCTCGTGGTGACAGAACGGTTTTAGCACCCGTTAATTTGAATACTGTTATTGAAGATATTTATCAGCTGTTGTTTGTCGCCCAATATCAATTAGACAATATTGAATGCCAAAAAATTTTTAGCACATCACCGATAGCCTATGCGAATGAATTGGCCTTGCAAGAAATGCTGATCAGTTTATTAAGTAATGCCAGAGCCGCAATCAAAGACAAAACCAACAAACAAGTCACTATTAAAACCTGGCAGCAGGATAATCAAGTGGGTTTTAGTGTCGAAGATAATGGCGAGGGTATTACGCAAGAAAACTTGCCCAAACTATTTACCCCATTTTTAAGCTCTAAACATGAAGGTATGGGGCTAGGTCTGTATTTTTGCCGAGAAATTGCTAAAGATTTGGGCGGTTCTATTGAATACTATCCTGCACCGTTAGGCGGTGCAGGTTTCAAAATCACTTTACCAGCAGCAGGATAAAAAATGGCACACCGATATAAACTCTTAGTCATTGATGACGAGCAGCCGATTCTGGATGAAATAAAAAACTATTTTGAAAAACGAGACTTTGCTGTCGAAACCGCATTAAGCGGTGAAGAAGGCTTGGAAAAACTGCGGAAACAACCCTTCGATGTGGCTTTGATTGATTTGTGTATGCCACAGATGAGCGGTCTTGAGGTCATCCAAAAAATCAATGAAGAATTAATCCCCGTCAGCATCGCCATTATTACAGGACATGGCGGTGAAAAAGAAGCCGTTGCTGCATTGAATATGGGCGGCATTGTCCATGCCTGGTTTACCAAGGGCGATTATGACATGGCTGATCTTTATCAGCGCGTTAAAGAGTTGGCGCAAATTATTCCAGAAGCAAAATTAGATGAGTTTTTCTCACTGTTTGAATCAACAGAATAAGCATGCAAAAACTTTATTATCTGGATGCCAACGCCATCATCAAGTATTCGTTTTATCAGGAATCTTTAGCTCGACATGGACAGCAAGAAAAAGGTGTAGAAACGGTACGGTCATTAATACACAGCCAGGCAGGCATTTTTTATTGCTCCAATTTTGCCCTGCTTGAATGCTTCCATACCCTATTGAAAAAATACCGCGACACCCAAAAATGTAAAGTGTTCGGAGAAACGCGTGCGGAACAAGAGCGTAACATTAAGTCGATTTTGTTGCGACTGAGAAAATCCGTAAAAGATTCCGAATTGCATTTAGAATCAACGCCATTAACTGCCCATGTATTAGTCACTGCCCAAAAACTAACGTATAAATACGGCATTCAAAAACAAAAAATAGATTCACTTGATGCCATTCATTTGGCATTGGTGATTGAATTGTCGGCAAAAAATCAACAAGTTGTCACGCTGATTACGTCTGATGCAGGGATGATAGACATTTGTGAAAAGGAAGGTATTGCAATTTTTAATCCTGAATCATAAAGCAACATAGTTGCCCTTATGAAACGTAGCGGAATAAGGGGATTGAAACCACCAAGGCCAAGATTTCGCAACTTACGTAGCTGTAGCTCGATCGGAGCCGCCAAGAACGCGGTATTCCCCAAAAAATGTGCAAAGGCATTGTATTCACATCATCTTCTGGAGTTTAGGTATAAGAATCTGAACATCAGCTTTAATTTTCTGCCGTCAAAGCCTCCCATTCCGACAAAATAGCCAGCGCTTCTTCACGAGAACTGCCACACGCATCCACTGTCGCCTTAAAACCATGACACACCGATGGCCTAGTTGGCGACAAGAAAATCGCACACTTATTGTCTTTATCCAGATGCAGGCATCGCACGTTAGCAGGCTTACCCAAAGGATGCAATGGTAAGGCTGACGAAATTGATGGCGCAATACAACAAGCACCACAACCGATTCTGCATTGCATCAAATATCCTCAGTAAACCATCAAATACTACAAATCCTCAGCTGTCAAAATCCTGTAAATCTCATAAGCAGGTTCCTCATAAGGATGAACGCTTAGCAACGTTCCCAGCACATCTTTAATCACGTCATCAGCGCAAAGCATTTCCACTTTATATTCCACCACCTTTTCCAGTTGGTTGACTAAACCCAGAAACGGCTGGCTATGCTGCAAAGGCCTAAATTGCCCCTCTCCCCTCACCTGCCAGCAACATTGGTCATAAGCCTTATACTGGCCAGCGCCTTTAGCAAACAAGGCCGTTTTTACCGATTCCAAATGTGATTCCGGCACATAAAAACAAAGTTTGACCATAAAAATATCTACCGCCAGATACTGACAATATTAGTGAAATCATCCGTCCAGGGTTTCAGGTCGAATGACAGCGGCAATTTCTGCCAACTGCCCAAACTACTCACCCGCAGTGGCTCCAGTGTTGCGCTGTCCTTGGCCATCACCACCCAGTCTGTATCCACCACCAAAGGCATCTCTTGCTTAGGCTTAAACTCTTGCAGCAAGCCATCAAAATGCAGATTTTTAGCATGATCTGCCAGTACGCGCTTAATCTCTAAATGTCGGTTGGTAATATGAAAAGCCAGCAAACCGTTCGGCTTGAGTTTTTTAAAATACATCGCCAAGGCTTCCTGGGTTAACAAATGCGTCGGCACAGAATCCGAACTGAACGCATCCAGCACCAATAAATCAAACTTGGCATCCGGCTCTTTCAGTAAAGACAAACGCGCATCACCCACCCGCATCGTGGTATTTTTTCCACACTGACTGATGTAGGTAAAATACTTAGGATCACTGGCGATTGCAACGACTAGCGGATCAATCTCGTATTGCGTCCAGGTTTGGCCTTCTTTGGCATAACACGTTAACGCACCCGCACCCAAACCAACCACACCGACATTCCAGTTCTGGCTCACGCCGTCGTAGGCTTTAAACAACTGCCCCATTGGCCCTGGCACACTGTAATAGGTTAACGGGGTACGGGAATTTTCAGCGGTCAAGCGTTGTGCGCCATGCTTGGTGGTGCCGTGAAACAGCTCATGGACTTTTTCAGGATGGCCCTGCTCATCCATTATCACGCTTTCACGCACCGCAAGCACGCCAAAAAATGTGCGTTCCTGATATAAGGTATTCGACATCAATCCATGTAATGCCATAGTAAAGGCAATCAATGCCCCTGATAACAGCGCCAAGGTAATCGGCTGGTTTCTAAACGCATACGTTAAACCGACCAGCAAAATTAACGCCACACCGAGGCTATCAAAATACGCAGACCAATCCTCAATACTGAAAAAAACCACTGCGCCGACAACAATCAGCAACAAAGGGAATGCCGCTTGTAACAACGCTTGTTTACCATCAGCAAATGCCGTTCTTACACCTGGGCGCAGCAGCAACGCGGCAACAATCATCAGCGGATATTCATAAACGGCATTGAAAATAAACGGCGCGACGAAGCTGTTAAACATACCGCCCAACATGCCGGCAAACGACATAATCAGATAAAACGTAGTCAAATGCTGGGTAGAAGGCCGGTTCTTAACCAACTCGCCATGACAGACCATAATCGCCAGAAAAAACGCCAGCAGATGCAAGCCCAAATCGACCCAGTACGGCAATACAGCGGGATTAATGAATGAATAGGCAATAAACGGCAACAGCACTATCGGCTGCAACTGCACCATCAGCGGATGGATTTTATCGTTCCATTTGGAAAAAACGATCACAAACGACAGCAAGTACAAAGTCAGCGGAATAATCCACAGTAACGGTACGGAGGCTATATCGGTACTGATGAAATTGGTCAGACCCAACAATAAACTCGAAGGTACAAATGCCAGAACCAGCCAATGCAAACGGGTGGTAAAGCTCAGCTCCTGTTTGTCCTCGCTAGCGGCTTCCGAAATCAAGGCGTTTTGTTGCGACTTCCATAACACAAACGCACACGCGATAATCAGCAAACACAGCGCACCGTAACCAACGCTCCACAGCGTTTTTTGGTTAGCCAGGCCAATATTGGGTTCCAATAAAAACGGGTAGCTTAACAACGCCAACAAACTACCGACATTACTGGCCACATACAAAAAATACGGATCGTCGCTGGTATGATGACCGACACTGGCAAACCATTTTTGGATCAGTGGCCCTGTGGTGGACACCACAAAAAATGGTAAACCAATCGCCAGCAACAATATCCAGAATAGCCAAAAAGCCGGGTTGCCTTCCGTGGGCGGTATCACGTTATCAGGTAAGCCCAAGGGTAAAGCCAAAAAACTGACCAAAATAACAACTGCGTGTATCAAAATTTGTTTGTGTTGGCTAAAGCGCATGGAAACCACATGCGCATAAAAATAACCCAAAAATAAAATGGTTTGATAAAACACCATGCAGGTGTTCCACACGGCTGGCGATCCACCGAGCAACGGTAATAAAATCTTGCCAAACATCGGCTGTATAACAAACATCAGCGATGCACTGGTAAACAAAGTCAGCGCAAACAGCACTATCAGAGATAGACTACGGTCTGTTTTTATATCTGAGGAGTCGTTCATTGTTTTTATAGCTCGCTTTTTAAGCTTATAGTTGTAATGGCCTAATGATAAACCATTTGCTAGCGCAACACTTCACCCGAACACTAAATTTTGACCGTAACACGCACGTTTAACGCACATTTCCACCATGACACCAACAAATATTTTAACGGGGACTACCAACATTACCGCAGCCCTGCCCTCTGAAACAATTACTGTCTGGTACGGGCTAATTAAAACCCAAGACAGCAACTACCGCCACTACTGGCAAATGCTCGATGTAAATGAGCAGCATCATGCGCAACAGCTAAAAAATGAATTGGTACAAAGACGTTATGTGACGGTTCATGGCCAGTTGAGATGCCTACTTGCCCAAACACTTCAGCAAGCACCGGAAAAGCTAATCATTAACAAGGCAGCGCACGGCAAACCCTATCTTGCTGATTACCCACAACTTGCGTTTAATCTATCCCATTCCGGCAATGTGTTTGTTATTGCGCTAGGTTGGCATTGTCAGCTAGGGATTGATGTTGAAAGCGTTAAGCAACGCCCTAACCTGCCCGCTCTGGTTAAAAAATGTTTCGCACAAGAAGAGGCAGATTATTGGCAACAACTCCCAGACGAACAAAAAACTGCCGAATTCTACCGTTTCTGGACACGTAAAGAAGCCTTTGTTAAAGCCACAGGCTTTGGTATTGCCTTAGGATTGCAACACTGTGTTATTAATCCGCAAAAACCCAGCACTTTTTTGCGCCTCCCTGCGGCTTGCGGCGATGCGGAAAACTGGCGTATTCAGGATATTGACTTGCCCAACCTAGGCACAAACATTATTTACAGTGCATTGAGCATCGATAAAACAATCACTGCTGTACAAATTAACGAATTACCAGTGATGTTCCAGTTTTGTTGATTGTCATTTGCCAATCAATGCGTGATAGTTTGAGTCTATTGAGATTTTGCCGTTAGAAATTTAACCCCATCAACAAAAATTAAATAAACGATTAAAAGCAGTATATTGCGATAAAAAACCACCCTGAGTACATGAATACATTCGGTATTTCGTGCAACGCAATAAATTTTTGATTTCTTAATCTGCAACCCAGAGCCATAAATACTGTCAAATGTATAAGCATCAGATCATTTTGGCATTAAATGAACGCAAAATGTCATTGCATAAAGCTAAATAACAGGAGTAAATTACAAACTGGCTTTGACAGCTCAGCCACATAATCTCGGAGGAACGTGTTATGAAACATAATGACGAAGAAATCAAAACAGTGACCTATCAACTCAAAGAATGGAATACTCAAATTAGTTTTCTACTTGAAAAACAGAAAAAAGCAATAACAACAGCCAAAATCATCACTCAGGAACTGGATGAATTACGTGTCAAACATCGTTTAGCCAGCCAACAATTACGAAAATGGGAAGTCGATAAAACCGGTTATTACTATATGTGGGAAAATATTGGCGATGGCGGATAGTTGTAGTGATAAGCGTTACAGGTACAAGTAGCCTGTATAAAGCAAAAACGGAATACAAGAAAACGTAACTTACTTTGCGATATTTCGTACTTTAGATAGGCTACTGTCTTTTATAAGCATTTAAAACCATAATCCCTAACAATTGATCTAAACTTAGGGACAAAGGTTTCAATTTTTAAATGTCTTATGGAGAAAACCACATGAAAAATAAACAACCCTGCAAAGCCAAAAGCTTACGTATTGCATCAGGCATAATACTCTTAAATACCCTATTTTTAGCTCACGGTACTCATGCCGCTATGATTGCAAAATGCAATCAATATGATACGGTAAACATTAGCAAAACCACCAATACCTATAAAGTTCATAACAATGTTCAGTACAGTATCAATAACTCTCAATGTATTAGGGTGGATGATAGCACTGGTAATTTTCGCGTCATAACATCGGCCACCAACTTTCCTATCACCGGCGTACCCGCCAGCTTTGCTTTTATCGGTAAAGGCTGTCACTGGGGCGCATGCACAAATCCTAAACAAAGTGGAATGCCCAAAAAAGTCAGTGCATTGCTCAATGCAAGCAGCAGTTGGAAGACGACTCAGCCCACCATAGGTGCCTATGATGTTTCTTACAATATTTGGTTTAATACAACAGCTACCACAAATACCCAACCGAATGGCGCAGAAATAATGATCTGGCTTGCTAATAAGGGCGGCGTTAAACCCATCGGTCTAAAAGAACCCAGTAATGTAACTATTGCAGGTAGCACATGGAGCGTATGGAAAGGATTAAATAACGGCGTTAATATCATCACTTATGTACGCAGCACTAACATAACCAGCGTTTCTAATCTTAATTTAAAAGCATTTATTACTGATGCCACCACTAGAAATATTATCCAGACCAGTTGGTATTTAATTGCCGTTGAAGCGGGATTTGAAATTTGGCAAAGCAGTGAAGGCTTAGCTTCAAGCAGTTTTTCTGCCTTGGTAGAATAACTCGTGCATGAAACAACTTGAGCAAGTTCATGCTTTAACAGTCTCGGCGCGAACAGAATTGGAGTTTTGAGTTGTTCAGCTTATTTCATGCACGTTACCAAGCTCAAGAGTATTTCTTAGCAAATTAACATAAATCTCGTTGTTCAAGTTTTTAATTCTTGATTTTAGAGAAGCCTGTTAAATCAAGCCTTACAGCGATTGGCATTGTCATATAACACCTGATTTTAAGGAGAAAAACCTTGGTTTATCTGGGTTTGCCTTGCCAAGCTAAAAAAACTTGAACAAGTTTAACCCAGTATTTTATTTATCGGTGTCGCTTTACCAGATGATGGCTTTTTGTGTAAAACGCACTTGATTCTTCCTGGCCTTGAAATAAAATCCACCAATAGCGCACAAAGGAAGCACAACACCCAACGATTGAGTAGCCATCAACCGTTAAATCCATCGCATTAAAACAATCAAATCCACAAACAAAAGCAATTACTCGCCAATGTGATAAAATTTTCGGCTGTCGGATGCCGTGGCGATGAGCGCGGTTAAAATCCATTTCGGCACGATAGCCGCTTAACAGCACTGTCACTTATCTTTTAACCCTACGCCTTGAGTTTTCTCATGAACAAACCCAAAAAAGTCGCAATATTAACCGCTGGTGGTCTCGCACCTTGTCTTAACTCTGCTATTGGCAGTCTGATTGAACGTTACACCGAAATCGACCCCAGCATCGAAATCATCTGCTACCGTAGCGGTTACAAAGGTCTGCTACTGGGCGATTTTTACACCGTCACCCCAGAAATCCGCGAAAAAGCCGGTCTTTTGCACCGTTTTGGCGGTTCAGTCATTGGTAACAGCCGCGTTAAGCTGACCAACATCAAAGACTGCATCAAGCGTGGTCTGGTACAAGAAGGTCAGGATCCACAAAAAGTCGCTGCCGACCAATTGGTTAAAGATGGCGTTGATATTTTGCATACCATCGGCGGTGACGATACCAATACCGCTGCGGCTGATTTGGCCGCTTTCTTGGCCAGCAACAACTATGGCCTGACCGTTATCGGCTTACCTAAAACCGTTGATAACGATGTGTTCCCAATCAAGCAATCTTTGGGCGCGTGGACTGCCGCTGAACAAGGTGCCAAGTATTTCTGGAATGTGGTGGCGGAAAACAATTCCAACCCACGCATGTTGATTGTCCATGAAGTCATGGGGCGCAGCTGCGGCTGGTTAACGGCGGCGACTGCTGTGGAATACCGTAAATTGCTTGATCGTGCAGAATGGTTGCCTGAATTAGGCCTGGGGCGCGATACTTACGAAGTCCACGGTGTTTTTATTCCTGAAATGGCGATTGATTTGGCTGCGGAAGCGGCACGTCTGCGTAAAGTAATGGATGAAGTCGATTGCGTTAACATCTTTGTTTCAGAAGGTGCGGGCGTAGAAGCTATCGTCGCGGAAATGCAAGCCAAAGGCCAGGAAGTACCGCGTGATGCGTTTGGCCACGTTAAGCTGGATGCTGTTAACCCTGGCAAATGGTTCGGCGAACAGTTTGCCCAAATGATTGGCGCTGAAAAAACCCTGATACAAAAATCAGGTTATTTCGCCCGTGCTTCTGCGGCTAACGTTGAAGATATTCGTTTGATTAAATCTTGCGCTGATCTGGCGGTTGAATGTGCATTTAAACGTGAATCAGGTGTCATCGGCCATGACGACGACCAAGGCTTTATTTTACGTGCGATTGAATTCCCACGCATTAAAGGCGGTAAGCCGTTTAATATTGATTCACCCTGGTTTGATAAAACTTTGGCTGAAATTGGCCAAACTAAAGGGGCTAAGGTAGAAACTAGTCACTAAATCTAAGTTTTTTATTCTTAAGTAAATAATGGGGCGGATTCGCATAAGCAATCCGCCTTATTTATTTGTTGAAAATTATATGCATTAAATACACACCACTAATCTAATTTCGCACCATCAAAAAGCCAAAATTATTTCATGAAATTAAGCACCACAGATGATGCTGCTATCGAATACGCCGTCACCCTATTGCGCCAAGGAAAATTGGTAGCCTTCCCCACCGAAACCGTTTACGGCTTAGGAGCCGATGCCAGCAACCCCGAAGCTGTACAGCGCATATTTGCAGCCAAAGGCCGACCCGCAAACCACCCGCTCATCGTACATATCGCTGACAGCAACTGTTTATCCGACTGGGCAGAAAACATACCCGATGTGGCACCCCGTTTAGCTGAACACTTTTGGCCAGGCCCCTTGGCCATTATCTTAAATAAAAAACCCAATGTTCCGATGGCCGTTACCGGCGGCCAAAACACCGTAGGGCTGCGCGTACCCAACCACCCCATCGCCCTGCAATTATTACGCACATTCGGTGGCGGCATTGCAGCACCGTCTGCAAACCGGTTCTGCCGCATCAGCCCCACGCAGGCGCAACATGTTGCAGAAGAACTGGGCGATGCAGTGGATTTAATACTAGATGGCGGCGCGTGTCAGGTGGGAGTGGAATCAACCATTATTGATTTAAGCGGCACTACGCCACGCTTACTCCGGCGCGGTCATATTACCGCCGACCAAA
>NZ_FUKJ01000237.1 GCF_900163745.1 Crenothrix polyspora | reverse complement strand
GTTGGCCCACGTAAAGCCGGTGTCGTCAGTGCCTTGTGTTGGTGTGATGGCATGTTGATTTCGGCTCTGGGTGTGCATTACCATCAATTTTGGCTGATGCTGTTGGGTTCGGGTGTTATTGGCGGTATTGGTTTGGGTTTGGGCTATATCTCACCCGTTTCGACCTTGATTAAATGGTTTCCTGATCGACGTGGCATGGCGACTGGTATGGCCATTATGGGCTTTGGCGGCGGTGCAATGATAGGTTCGCCGTTGGCGGTAGGTTTGATGAAACATTTTGCCACCCCTACCGATGTGGGTGTTGAAGCAACGCTGGTTGTTATGGCGGCGATTTACTTTGTGTTTATGATGTCTGGGGCACTAGGTTATCGTATCCCTCCTTCGGGTTGGCAACCTGAAGGTTGGACACCGCCTACTCTAAAAACCGGCAACACCATGATTACCCAGCGCCATGTGCATGTTAAAAATATTTTCAAGATCAAACAGTTTTGGTTGCTGTGGGGTGTGTTGTGCATGAATGTCAGTGCTGGTATCGGGGTGATTGGTATGTCATCACCCATGCTACAGGAAGTGTTTGGCGGCCAGTTAATCGGCATCAGTAAAACCTTTAGTGAACTCGATAAAACCCAGCTTGCTGCCTGCGCGACCATCGCCGCCGGTTTTACCGCGTTATTAAGCTTGTTCAACATTGGCGGGCGTTTCTTTTGGGCAAGTTTGTCCGATAAACTGGGTCGAAAACTCACTTACAGTATTTTCTTTGTTTTGGGTTGTTTGCTGTATATCAGCATTCCTGGCAGTGCCAGCGCGGGTAGCCGCCCGTTATTTGTCGCCGCTTTTTGTCTGATTTTAAGTATGTATGGCGGCGGTTTTGCCACTGTACCCGCCTATCTTGCTGATTTGTTTGGCACGCAAATGGTGGGTGCTATTCATGGCCGATTGCTGACTGCGTGGGCTACAGCCGGTATTCTTGGGCCGGTAATTGTCAATTACATGCGCGAATACCAGCTGGCGCAGGGCATTCCGCGCGAGCAGGTGTATAACCAAACCATGCTGATACTGGCGGGTATGCTGGCGATTGGTTTTGTGTGTAATTTACTGATTCGCCCGGTGGCTGAGCATTGGTTTATGACTGATACCGAATTAGCCGAAGAAAAGCGCCTTGCTCATGAAAAAGTCGTTGAAACTCAAAATGTACAGCAAGCCACAACGGTGATAAAGCCATCCGGTAATATTGCTCTGGTTTTTATGGCGTGGCTGGTCATTATCACTCCGTTAGGGTGGGGTGTTTATAAAACCTTGGCCAATGTGGCTAAGTTTTTTTCATAAATCATCAGTTATTTTGTAGTGACTGCAAACCTCAACATAAACAGCATCCTTCTCGGATAACTTTAGAAATGATTCTTACCAATTTAAACAGCGTAAAAAAGCGGCTGAAAAACAGTAATTCTATTCACCCAACTGGAAACTTTTGGATGTTGATTGACACTTGAAGATCGAGTGAAAACGCTGTAAGCGATACAAATAAAAACCCGTCCTAATTCATTAGGACGGGTAATAAGGCTGCTATCTAAAGAGGTAAACAACCACACTATTAAGGCGCTGCTTTTTTAATGGTCAGTGTACCGCTTTGCGCGAAACCGTCAGCATCGTTACCGCCTGTCATAGCAATTGTGATTTTGCAAACGCCGCCATTTTTGGCCGAAAACAAACGATCTTTCCAAAAGATTGTTTTCGCGTCTGAGCCGTCTGAGCGAGTGGCTTTTGAACGTTGCCACCATTTGTCTTGGGGAACCCATTCCTTGCTAACAGATTGCAAGCCCCAGTCATAGATAACGGGTACAGAAGGATCATAACCACCGCAATCAGACTTACATGTGGTTTTTCCTTCATCAGGATAAACCCCCTCAGGAAGAACCTTGAAGAAATCCTTTATAACGGTGCCGGTAAGGTGATCAAGAGCATAGTTAACGTTCCCAACATCGAAAAAGGCATCCATAACCATCATTTGCCCTGTTTTACTGTAGTAGGCAATGCCGTCATAAAAAGGGAGCTTAACACCACCTAAGTGATTAGTTCCAACTCCTGATATAGTAAATTTTGTCCCTCCGAGGTACGTCGGCGCAGGCAGGGAAACCTGAAGCATATTTAGGCGAAACTGTGTCGCACCACCGGAAGACACTCTAACAGAACCATTGCCAGTATCATCCGCAAAGGCACTGATTTTCCACGTGCCAGATGCGGCTGCACATCCGCCTTGATAGATGACACCCTCAGCTTCTTGCATCGTCCCTTCGAGCCCTGCAAATGCGGCCTTCTCGCTGATGAATAAATTCGGCGCTAAATAAGGCGCTTTCAACGGCCCACTTCCATAAGGAAAAGGGGGGGCTGGTGGGTAAAGGCCACCATAAGCAGTAGCGTTAACGGTGAATGCGGTACCCATTAAAATGGCTGCGGCCATAACGGTAAGTTTTGTTTTCATTGTCTTATCCTCACAGTAGTATTACTAAATTGGCATACTCAAAGTATGTGTTTGTACAGACATACGTCCAACCTACACTAGCAACTTGTCGAGTGCTACTACAGCTAACCTACCCCAATATGTATAACAGCTTGTCTTGTTATGACACTTTATTGTCAAAATTACACATTTCGGTAAGGACTTCCATAAGCTAGTTAAAGCTGGAAAGGTAGAAACTTTCTACCTGGTACTTAGACTATACAAAAACAGTAGAATTTTCTGCGAAATAATACGCATAAATAACGGTAATATTTATCTTTACTTATTTATGTTTTTATAGATACATGATTGTAAAGAAGATTCGCCGCCAGGCTAGTCACCTTTTGAGGATTGGATCTTGTGTGTCGTGGTATGAAAGGGCTTCCAACTTAATGCGGGACAAGTGAAGATATCCGTTCGTGGTGAGCTTGTCGAACCATAAGCGGCACGCCGTACCTTCGACAAGCTCAGTATCCAAATTAGGAATTGGTAGCGTACAGACTATGTAACGGGTAATCCTTAACGCGCCAATGCCGCCATATCCCTAGCCAGCTTTGTGTACTCTGAGGCAACCAAGTGTACACCGTCTCTAAACTGATACGGTGAGCTATCCAGAATACGCATATTAGGCAAAGCGGCAAGCTTTGCCTGTGATTGCCGGATAACCTGCCAATACTGATATTTTGGATCTTTATAGAAACTGTTAAGTTGCCAGACAACAATGGGGGTAGTGAGTGTGCCTATTGCAGCCTGATAACTGCCCAAAAGATACGACACTTTAGGTAGCCATTTCGTTGTATTGAGCAATGTCCTGGAATCCTCTTCACCCTGCAGGTACAGTATTGCCTTTACTTTGTTTTTTCCGGCCTTAACGACTGAACGCTGGTAATACGCACCTGAAGGCATGAAAAAATCGACAGCACGCTGACGGTAGGCGCTGATGATTATTTGTGCGGGGCAATTTATCGAGCCGAATATTTTAGGCAAATCGGCATTCTCGATGAGTTCCACGGCATTGGACTGGCCAACGACTAAAATGGTATTGGGCAAGCAGGCCGCCCGCGTGGATGCAGAAGCCACTAACAGAAACATTGGGAGAATGCCTTTATAATATTTAGCAGGGTTCATTTTTTGCTCCTATTTGTTGTATAGTCTATTCCTTCTAGTGTATCAATAATTTCTGAAAAAGTCTGTGAACTAGTACACAGATAAAATTTAAAATAGGCTGTATAGTTCCAGATCAGAACATGATTTTCGATTTTTTCTGTAACGCATCGCTTGATTAACTGCCGATTTGCTGATTACCAATTTTTAAACATTGCTAGGAGATAAAGATGAAACTTCGCCGTTCGCTCTCGCACCCCCCCTTAACCCTGCTGGCTTTGTCGATGTGTGTCATATCAGCCACCGAAGCCGCCACCAATAAAAAACCCATAGCCAATGCAGGACGTGACCAAGTTGTCGGTTTCTCGTTTCCTGTGGCTTTAAACGGCAGCCTGAGCACCGATGCTGGTGGCAGCATCAAAAAATACCAGTGGAGTCAACTTAGTGGGCCAAAGATTGGCCTGTCGAATCCTTTAACCGCCAAACCTACCTTTGTAAGCCCAATTAGAGTAAAAAACCAAAAACCGCTGGTGTTGATTTTTAAGCTCACCGTCACCGACAACCTAAAAGCGGTAGCCAGCGATAACGTTGTGGTTGCCGTAGTTCCCGGAAAACTTAACGATTCGGGTATCTACAGGTGTTCAAACAGTGGATCAACCGGTTTGAATTGTCCAGTTGCTAATTATGCAGGTCAAGATGCAGACTCTGGGCGTGATGCTACCAACTACAATGGCGCGGATGGCCTCGCTGGCTTCAACTTCACCAAAATTAGTGGTAACGGCAAAACCCTGCCAGCCAGCGCCTCTGTGTATGATTGTGTGAAAGACATTGTGACCGGCTTAATGTGGGAAAAGAAAACCGGCGATGGTGGTTTGCACGAAAGGCGTTGGACCTACACCTGGTACGAAGCGGACAAAACCAAAAACGGCGGTGCTGCTGGTAAAGCAAACGGTGGTGTCTGTGGCGACAAAAATAATCCGCCAGCCAGTGCCTGCGACACGGCGGCCTATGTGAAAGCGGTGAACACAGAAGGTTGGTGCGATGCCAAAGACTGGCGGATGCCGACCAAAGAGGAATTGCATTCCATTGTCTACTACGCTGACAACTATTATAACGAGGCAATTGATTATAATTACTTCTCAGATGTTTATTACAATGCTGCGGATAATTGGTGGACCTCGTCCCCGTATGCCGGCGATATTAACGAAGCCTGGTACATTGGCCTAGACTTTGGCTACGGCGACTCAGCGAATAAAAATGTCAA
>NZ_FUKJ01000234.1 GCF_900163745.1 Crenothrix polyspora | reverse complement strand
GCGAAGGGTTCGCCGCTTAAGCAGCCATGTGCCAACGAATTGCCGGTGCGTGAACTGGTGCGGCGTAGCGTGACCTTGGTTCAGGATATAGCCGCAGGCGAACACATTACCCAGCAGCATGTTGCACTCATGCGCCCAGGTAATGGCATTGCCCCCAAAGCATTGGCGACAGTTATCGGCAAGCGCGTGTTACACGACCTTAAAGGCGGCGTAACCTTGCAATGGAGCGATGTGGAGTGACCGGGATTCCTCGAAAAATTTGCTATATATCCGGTACACGCGCTGACTTTGGCCTGATGCAAACCACCTTGCAGGCCATACAGGCAAATTCACGTTTTAACTTAAGCGTGGTGGCAACCGGTATGCACCTGTCAGAACAATTTGGTCTAACGGTACGCGAAATTGAAGCCGCAGGCTTGACGGTATCGGCACGTATTCCGGTTGATATTGAGATGGGTACCGGGGCGGCGATGGCACGCAATCTGGCGAAAACACTGGACGGTTGTGTCACGGCACTGGAAACTTTGCAGCCTGATATGATGATCGTTCTGGGTGATCGGGGTGAAATGTTGGCCGGTGCAATCGCAGCGATTCATTTAAATATTCCTATCGTGCATATTCATGGCGGTGAACGTTCCGGTACCGTGGATGAGCCGGTGCGCCATGCCATCTCCAAATTGTCGCACTACCATTTTGTGGCCACACCCGATGCGCGTGAGCGGCTAATTCGCATGGGGGAGCGTAGCGATCATGTTTTTGTGACCGGCGCACCCGGTTTGGATGGTTTGTTGGAGCTGGCGAATATTGATCGCGCTGCTTTGTGTGCGTCAGTGAATTTTGATGCGGATAAGCCGCTGGCTTTGTTTGTGTATCATCCGGTTTTACAAGAGGCCAATAATGCCGAACAGGATGTGTCGGCCTTGCTTGATGCCTGTCTGCGCCAGGATTTGCAGATATTGGCCTTAATGCCCAATTCTGATGCGGGTAATGGCGGCGTTCGCAGTGCTTTGGAAAAATATGCACACCATCCACACCTGCGTGTGCTAAGGCATTTGCCGCGTGCCGAGTTTGTCTCCTGGATGGCGGTATGTGAGGTAATGATCGGTAATTCCAGCAGTGGTATCATTGAAGCGGCCAGTTTTGGTACGCCGGTGTTAAATGTCGGCACGCGGCAGAATTTACGTGAGCGCAATGCCAATATTACCGATATTCATATAGCCGAGGCGAATATTGATGCCGTACTGCGCCGTATTTTAGATGCGGGGCGATTTAATCGCGCCAATGTCTATGGGCAAGGCGATGCCACCAAAAAAATTGTCGACTTGTTAGCAAGCCTGGAAATTTTGCCTGATACCTTGTTGAAAGCGAATGTCTATTGAAGCGCTTTTGATTATTGGGGCAGGTGGCCATGCTAAAGTGGTTATTGATGCTGTCCGCTGTGCATACGGGGAGAGTGTTATATTACAACTGGCCGACGATAATCTGGCACTTGCTGGTGTGACGTGTATGGAGCTGTCGATTATCGCACCGGTATCGCGTGCAGTCACTACTGAGGGCGACTTTCATGTCGCAGTAGGTCATAATGGTTTTCGCGCACGACTGGCTGAGACCTGTTTACAGGCAGGTATGGTTTATAACAGTATTGTGCATCCTAAAGCCGCAGTCGCCGCTTCTGCAACAATGGCAGACGGTTGTTTTATTGCCGCTAATGCCGTTGTCGCGCCTATGGTGGTGTTAAATGCCGGTTGCATTGTTAATCATGGTGCGGTTGTCGATCATGATTGTGTGATCGGTCGCTATTGCCATATTGCGCCCAACGCAACCCTGGCCGGTGATGTCCGGCTGGGTGAAAAAGTATTGATCGGTGCCGGCGCCAATATACTGCCTGGTGTGACTATTGGTGATAACTGTGTAGTAGGCGCAGGTGCCGTGGTGTTACATGACCTGCCGCCACACACCACTTATGCGGGTGTTCCCGCACAACGAATTCAGATAAGAGAATGACATGAACGTGGAAGCGATTAAAATTCAGCGGACATCCAAAATTCTGGATGCGTTGCACGTATTGGACAGACAGGCCTCTGGGATACTGCTACTGGTGCATCCTGAGGGTACTTTCGAGCGTACCATTACTGATGGCGATATCCGTCGCTTGTTACTGTCCGGCAAAACGCTTGAAGATACCTTGGCGGTACTGCCCATCATGCAATCCGTTGTGGTGCCGGAAGGCATCACCCGTGTAGCCGCATTAGAGTTGATGAATGCAAGAAAACTTAACCATTTGCCGGTACTGGATGAAACGGGTAAGGTGACAACTGTATTGGAACGGCGCGAACTGGATCAACAAATTTATTTATCATCGCCACATATCGGAACCAGCGAGCGTGAATACGTTGACGAAGCCTTTCGTACCAATTGGATTGCACCGCTTGGCCCTAACGTTGATGGCTTTGAAAACGAGCTGGCTGATTATGTTGGCATTGGTCATGCCGCTGCGTTAAGTTCCGGTACTGCGGCTATCCATCTGGCGTTATGCCTGCTTAATGTGGGGGCCGGTGATGTGGTGTTTTGCTCGACGTTCACTTTTGTTGCCAGCGTCAACCCGATTATTTACCAGGGCGCTCAACCGGTCTTTATTGATTCAGAGCCGGAAAGCTGGAATATGTCGCCGGTGGCCTTGGAAAAAGCGTTTGCCTGGGCAAAACGGGAAGGCAAGATGCCTAAAGCCGTTATCGTGGTTAATCTCTACGGACAAAGCGCCGACATGGATCCTATTTTGGCGCTCTGTCAACAGTATGGCGTGCCTGTAGTAGAAGATGCGGCGGAATCATTAGGGGCCAAATATAAAGGTAAAGCCAGTGGTACATTTGGCTTAATGGGGATTTTTTCGTTTAACGGCAACAAAATTATAACCACTTCCGGCGGCGGTATGCTGGTGTCTGAAGATGGCGACTTGATTAAAAAAGCGCGTTTTTTGGCCACTCAAGCCCGCGACCCCGCACCGCATTATGAGCACACCCAGATTGGTTATAACTACCGGATGAGCAATGTCCTGGCCGGTGTGGGGCGTGGCCAGTTACGTGTTCTGGATGAACGCGTTGCCGCAAGGCGGGCGATTTATCAGCGTTATGTGGAAAAACTGGGTCATCTGCAACAATTTGCCTGGATGCCAGAGCCAGCCTGGAGTTATTCCACGCATTGGCTTTCCGCCTGTACTTTGGATGCCAAGCGTTCGGCTATTTCCTGTAGTGATTTAATTCAAAATCTGGCCGATGATAAAATCGAAGCGCGTCCGGTTTGGAAACCCATGCACTTGCAGCCGATTTTTAGACAATACCCCTCTTTCGATCATGCCGACACCTCGGTAGCCGCACATCTTTTTGAACACAGTATTTGTCTGCCATCGGGCTCTAATATGTCGCAAGAGCAGCAAGACCGCGTTATCGATGTCATCATAAAACATACTGGTATGTAAGCTTGTGAACAGTGCAGAGTTTGTAAAGCGTATACAGCGCCTTCAGGATGAATTACCGATAGATAGCTATAGGCTGGGTAACGATAATTTATGGCCGCTGATACGCTATAGTCTGGGAAGTATCGTGGTTGATGGACTTCCCGCCAGCCAGTCAGGTACGGCAAGTTATTCTCTTAGCGATCGAGTCAGTCGTATCGTCAAAAAAGCACGGACGCTGTTTACTGACCTTCGCTTGAGTATTTACGGTGGCTGGAAAGATTCTGTACATAACGATGTGTTGCGACCCGCTAAAAATTTATTCGTTAGCCATTCTATTCGGCGCACTGAACTGAATGGTATTTGGTACGATATTTTTTTTGATACCCTGATTGATCAGGATTCTTCAATCACAGATTATTTGACTCTGGAGCTGGTGGTATCCAATTCGTTGCGAATACCACGTTACCGAAAGTCGGTGTATACCAACAAAGCCCTTTTATGGCACACACTGGGTAGAACCAAAATCAATCCTGTTGAGGTGCTATGGCTGGATGATGTTATTGCTAAAGCTGCCGACTGTTTTGAGATTAGCCCAATAAAGCTGCGGAACACACTGTTATCATCCTTAAAAGCCTTTGCAAAACTTAAGCTATATTGGCAAAAAACACTGAATACCGTGCAACCGACCACGATTTACTTGGTCAATTGGTATTCCTTGCCCCATCTTGCGTTATCCAGCGTTGCCAGTTCTAAATCTATCCGCGTTATTGATATTCAACATGGTTTGCAAGGCCACTATCACTGGATGTATGGCGGTTGGCGATTGCCGGCATCAGGGCGATTTGAATTATTGCCGGAAGTTTTTCAGGTGTGGGGTGAAGCTGAACAAAAAGCCATTTCTGCCTGGTCTAACAACCATTTTCATCATGCGGACATAGTCGGTAATCGATGGCTGAACAATAGCGATGATTTTTTTTATCAGCATGGCATAAAACGGCAATTCATCGATTTTGTTAAAGCGCAAGGCGATGCTGTGCTATATACTCACCAATGGAGTGATGGACAGTATTTTTCCAAACAAGTGATTGCCGAATTACTAAAGCAATCAAAAACGGCGTTGGTATTGATTAGAATTCATCCCGGCAGAGCACATGAAATACCGCAGGTTACCATGCAGTTAACGGAGGCGGGAGTAACTAACTTCGACATTGATAATGCATCTGTATTACCGTTGCCGTTATTATTGAGTCATGTATCGTTGCATATCACCTATAATTCATCAACGGTTATTGAGGCCGCGCAAAAAGGTGTAAAAAGCCTTGTTTTTGACCCGCTTGCAGAACGGTATTTTGCTGAGCAGTTAGCCAGCGACATGGTAACTATAGCCGTTTAGCTTCACTAAAGGATTAATAAGTTTGAAAATAGTTGTTGACGTAGGCAAACAGTATTATTTTCGTGGCAATTAAAATATCTTTATGCAAAATGGCGTTAGGTTAAGTTTTGTAAGCGTGAGTGTGTTTTATGCATAATGATGTTTTTTCTGTGCCTACAGTTAAAGTTTCACTAACACCACTGAAGATTGTCGCTTTAATGATGGTAGTCCTACCGGGCTATGGCATTTGGGATGCTTATTCAAATCAAGTCTCTTTGTTAGGAGTTACGATTGATCATGGATTGTTGATTTCGTATCTGTGCTATACGGTAATGATGTCATTTTTCATCTGCTTGACACCTAGCTCAGGACTTATCGCCGTAAATCCACTGTATTTACTTGAGCTCAACGGCATCTGTTTGCGCAGTTTGTTAGTCAGCTTGCTGTGTTTTTTTGAGATTTTCTGGGTTTCTGGTCGACACACGGTATCAGGGTCAATGGATCGGGGTGAAGTGCGTTCTTCTTTAGGCACAATAGGGCCTTTTTACAATTTCACGGTTAAATATCTGCTGACATTATTGGCATTGCTGGCCGTTTACAACCTGATTTTGTGCAAAAACAACAGAATTCAAAACTATTTTGCCTTATTGCTTATCGTTTTGTCCGCGTTAATGACGGGCTATAAATCCACACTCATCATGGTTATGCTGCCGTCCTCATGCTTGCTATGGCCGTTAACATCACTGCAACAAAAAGGGTTACTTTTTTTTGGCGCGTTTAGTTTTATAGTTATTTCAAACATGTTTTTTTCTGACATCAGCATAGATGATGCTCGACGCTATGTTGCCGCCAGGGCGACGACAATAGCAGCGTATGGGCTTGCTGGCAGCTGGGATTACGCCGCATCTTACCCAACGGCAGCATTTAACCAATGGATTTTTTCTTTTTTCGGCAATAACATTTCTGAGAAAATATTTGATACTTTTAATATTAATTTTGCAGGATCTGTTAATAAATTAATAACAGTAGCTTATTACCCTAATATTGAAAGGGCAGAGGAAGGCTCAGTAAATCTGACACTGACACTTTTTGGTGAGTTATCAGTATTATTCGGTCGCTGGTGGTTTCTGGCAGCTTTTTTGTACGGTGCAGGTTTTGTAAAGACTTTCAATTTTGCCTTGTGGCAATTTTTTTCTGGCAGACTCAACATGGGATTATTGGCATTAATTTTTATTACCTTTGTTCTATTACCGGCGCTTAATTCAGGTGGTATTTTTGGAATAATCTCTTTGCCTACGACTGTTAATCTCATTGTCGTGTATATTTGCTTAAGGTTTATTGTTTTACAAAAAAATAGCCCTATTATTGCAAATGTATTGATGAACAAAGCAAACGATGATGCCAAGCTTACAAGCATTAACAGTGTATTACCTAATGACTGACAGAGCGATCAACCTATTTTGAAAATCGTATTACTGAGTTTTTATTATCCGCCCGATTTGTGTGCAGGATCATTTCGTGCGGGCGCTTTAGTGAATGCCTTGTTGGAGTTACTGCCCGAAGACGCGCACCTCGACGTTATCACCACGCTGCCCAATCGCTATAATAGCTTTACGCAAACAGCACCAGAGCTGGAACAATCGTCAAGATTGACAGTACGGCGTATTAAATTGCCCAATCATAAAAGTGGCATGATTGACCAAACCAAAGCTTTTATTGCATTTGCGTATCATGCGCTTAGTATTTTGTCTAAAAACGACTACAATCTTGTTTGTGCCACATCGTCACGGCTTATGACCGCCGCATTAGGTGCGCTTGTGGCGCGTAATAAAAAAATACCACTGTATCTGGATATTCGCGATATTTTTGTGGACACCATAAAAGATGTGTTGCCTGGAAAAAAAGCACGGCTAGTTGCGCCTTTTTTTTCTTTGCTTGAACGGTGGACTATTACGCAGGCACGTAAAATAAATTTGGTATCAGAAGGCTTTAAGGATTATTTTCAAGGACGTTATCCTGATCAATGTTATTCGTATTTTACCAATGGTATTGATCCTGAATTTATGGAGTCTAGCAACACCGGTACTGTTGCAGATCCCACATCCCGGCCTTTAACCGTGTTATATGCGGGTAATATTGGCGAAGGCCAGAGTTTACATACCATAATTCCGGAACTGGCTAAGCGTTTTGAAGGGCGCATCACTTTTCGCGTGATTGGTGATGGTGGCCGAAAAAACCTTTTGCAACAACGTTTGTTGGCCTTGTCTTGTCATAATGTTGAATTATTACCGCCTATGAAACGGGAACAATTGCTACGCGAATATCAAAAAGCCGACATTTTATTTTTGCATTTAGGTGACTACGATGCTTTTAAAAAAGTGTTGCCTTCAAAAATATTTGAGTATGCCGCTATGGGGAAACCTATCTGGGCGGGCGTGTCTGGGTACGCCGCAACCTTTATTGCCCAGGAAATTGACAATGCCGCCGTGTTTCATCCTGCGGATGCCAATGCGGCTGAACAGGCCTTTGATACTTTGGTTTTAGGCAACCAGCAACGTGGTGACTTTATGGCCAAGTACTCCAGAATCACTATTATGCGCAATATGGCCGCAGATATTATAGGTTTGGTGTGAGGATTTTGATTTGAATGTATTGGTAACCGGAGCGACAGGTTTTGTAGGCTCTGCCTTGCTAGTCCGGCTTGCAGACGGTGCAGAATTACAAGTATGTGCCCATGTGCGAAGCTCTGGCCGTCATCTGTCAGCGCCGGTAAAATCGGTTTTTGTTGCAGAATTAAAGCCTGATGCCGACTGGACAGTCGCCCTTAAAGATATGGATTGCGTGGTACACACAGCAGCCCGCGTACATGTCATGGATGATGTCTCACAAGACCCGCTGGCCGAATTTCGGAAAACCAATTGTGCGGCAACACTCAATTTGGCACGTCAGGCCGCTGAGGCTGGCGTTAAGCGTTTTATTTTCATCAGCTCCATAAAAGTGAACGGTGAAGGTACGTTGCCCGGTAAACCTTATACCGAAAACATTGAACCTGCACCGGTTGATCCCTACGGCGTATCCAAACGAGAGGCAGAGGACGGGTTACGTGCATTGGCCACTGAGACGGGGTTGCAAGTGGTGATTATTCGCCCCCCTTTGATTTATGGCGCGGGTGTAAAAGGCAATTTATTGAGTTTGCTGCGCTGGATAAACAAAGGGATTCCTTTGCCTTTAGGGGCTATCCATAATAAACGAAGTTTTGTGGCGCTAGATAATTTGCTGGATTTAATTGCCGTTTGTCTTCATCATCCACAGGCCGCCAACCAGACTTTCTTGGTTGCAGACAGTGAAGACATGTCGACGACGGTGTTGTTACGAGGCATTGCCAAGGCGTTAGATAAGCGCGTATTCTTGCTGCCAGTACCGGAGAAGTTGTTAAAAATACTGTTGACGCTATTGGGGCGGGGCGATATTGGTCAACGCTTATGTGATTCGCTACAACTCGATACGAGCAAAGCGAAGACTTTATTGGGCTGGATTCCTCCTGTCAGTACGGATGAGGGGTTGCGTCGCCTTGCCAAAGGGTATCTGGATGAAAAGACTATTTGATTTGATTTTGGCATTATTGGCCGGTGTTGTTTTGAGTATCCCGATTATTTTAGTGGCGTTGTGTGTTAGGCTTAGCTCCAAAGGTGCCATTATTTACTGGTCGGATCGTGTAGGCCGTAATAACACGATTTTTAAAATGCCCAAATTCAGGACTATGCGCATTGATACCCCCGCATTAGCGACGCATCTGTTGACGAATCCTGAGCAGTTTTTAACCCCTGTCGGATCTTTTTTACGTCAATCGAGTTTGGATGAATTACCGCAACTGTGGAGTATTATCAAAGGCGATATGAGTTTTGTAGGGCCAAGGCCTGCGCTGTTTAATCAAGACGATCTAATTGCTCTACGCACACAGTACGGTGTCGATAAGTTACTGCCAGGACTGACAGGCTGGGCGCAAATTAATGGCAGGGATGAATTGCCGATTCCTGACAAGGTTCAGTTTGATCAGCAGTATCTGCAACGGCACTCATTTGGATTTGATCTGTATATTATCTGGATGACGTTTGTTAAGGTGCTGCGTCGTGATGGTGTTACGCATTAGAGAGTGGTTTTAATACAGGACACACTGAGCCAAAAATGGGGCTATTCACTTAAAAAATAATAATGCTCAAGTAGGTTGGGCTACCTGCTGTTTGGCAACCCGACATGTACAACGACTTGGTCGTGTTGGGTTGAAAAAAGCGTTCAACCCAACCTACATTTTGTTCCAGCTTAAGTTTATAGCCTTATTGGTAAAGTTAATAAATAGGTGTAGCTACTCAATAGATAGAATGAAAAACCCAGATGGCAGCAATGTCGCTGACAAACACAAAAAACGAATCTGCTTAATCGGTGTCATCCGTGTTCTATTATGGCGTTAGCATCTGCTGAGTAGTGACGAATCGGTTATAATAAGGCTGGATTATCAATAAAAAGTAGTTCTGGCAAATCTGAAATTTTAGAGAATATATGGGATCACAATTAGCTCAATGGTTTGTAGAGCTTCCACGGAGCACAAAGGCACTCATCATGATGGGTGTCGATGTATTCTTTGCGTTACTTGCGCTTTGGGTTGCGTTTTATTTACGTCTGGGTGTTTTGTATGCTCCAAAAGGCAATGAATGGTATTTATTTGTCTTGGCACCGATTATTGCAGTGCCAATTTTTCTTAAATTAGGACTTTATCGCGCTATCATTCGCTATATGGAAGTACGCTCGTTATGGACTATTATTCAGGCGACGACACTTTATGCACTGGTATTTAGTTTTGTATTTTTGCAGATAGACATAAAAACCATTCCACACACGCTGTTCCCGTTAAACTGGCTGATTTTCATGGTGTTAATCGCCGGTAGTCGCTTTATTGCACGCTGGTATCTGGGCGAAATTCATTTCCGTGGCGGCGAAGGAGTTGCTGTTGTCGAGGGCGGTAAAAAAAATGTCGTTATTTATGGAGCGGGCAGTGCCGGTGTGCAACTGGCTTCTGCGTTAGTTTATGGGCGTGAATTCAGACCTGTCGCTTTTATCGATGATGATGTCTTGCTGCATAAGCAAAAAGTGAATGGCTTACGTATTTATCCGCTCAGCTCTTTAAGTTATCTCATGAAAAGGCACGGTGTTTCGGATATTTTGCTGGCAATCCCTTCCGCACAACGCGCCCGAAAAAGTGAGATCATTCGTTTACTTGAGCCTTATGCGGTGCATGTGATGTCAATGCCGGGCTTATCGGATATTGCTCAGGGTAAAGTCACCTTTGATACGCTTCAAGAGGTTGATATTGCTGATTTACTCGGCCGTGATCCTGTTGCGCCCGATCAGTCGTTATTACATGCCAATATTACCGGCAAAGTCGTTATGATAACCGGTGCAGGTGGCTCCATCGGCTCCGAGTTGTGTAGGCAGATTATTCAGTTACAACCGGCCTCAGTGGTGTTGTTCGAATTATGCGAATTTGCACTGTATGAAATTGAAAAAGAATTAAATTATCTGCTGAAAAAAATAAAAAACGCAGCCGATATAGAAATTGTTTCTGTATTGGGTTCCGTGGTTAATGCAGATCGTATTGAAAAGGTGTGTCGTACGTTTAAAGTACAAACGATCTATCATACCGCCGCTTACAAGCACGTACCGATGGTGGAAAAAAATCCCGGAGAAGCCATCTGGAACAACGTGTTCGGAACCCTGCATACCGCACAAGCCGCCATACAGGCCGATGTTGAAACCTTTGTATTGATTTCAACTGATAAAGCAGTTAGGCCGACCAATACTATGGGGGCAACCAAGCGTTTCGCTGAATTAATTTTGCAAGCTTTAAGTTTGGATGCCGGTATCAAGCATCACACGCGCTTTACGATGGTGCGATTTGGTAACGTACTGGGCTCTTCGGGTTCAGTCGTGCCATTGTTTAGAGAACAGATAGCCCGTGGTGGCCCAGTTACCGTAACTGATGAACGGGTTATTCGTTACTTTATGACTATTCCTGAAGCCTCACAATTAGTTATTCAGGCGGGGGCGATGGGGCAAGGCGGCGATGTGTTTGTGCTGGATATGGGCGAGCCTATTCGTATCCTTGATTTGGCGAAACGCATGATCCACCTCAGCGGTTTGGAGATCAAAGACGAGCATCATCCAAACGGCGAAATTGAAATCAGCTTTACCGGGCTTAGGCCAGGTGAAAAGCTGTATGAGGAGTTGTTGATCGGTGACAATGTTTCCGAGACCTCCCACAAAAGAATCATGCGTGCAGAAGAGCATGTGATCCCCTGGACATCGCTTGAAAAAATGCTCATTAAATTAAGACACGGCACCAAAGAGGATGATTTTGAATTGATTAGATCAATCTTGATGAGCGCGGTTTCCGGTTTCGTACCGCCCTGTGAAATAGGGGATTTAATTTGGAAAGAGGAAAATAGGGATATATTAACCAGTACTCGATAGACTATTGCATAGTTTTGCAAAAATCATATCGCTAGTATACGTATCGATAAAATTGCAATATGAGTTTATTAATCAATCCAACTAAAAGTTCTAAGACCTCTCAATTAGAAGACCCCGCCCAAGCCGATTTGGTGCGTTTTTCCGATGATCGCCCCATTCGCTATTTAGGCTATTTCATTATCCTGCTGGTTTTTGTATTTTTTGGTGGCTGGGCGTATTGGGCACCACTCGGCAGTGCGGCATTAGCGCCAGGTATTATTAAGGTTGAAGGTGACCATAAAAGGGTGCAACATTTGGAAGGGGGCATTGTTAAAGCCATTCATGTCCATAATGGCGATATCGTCAGTAAAGGTCAAATCTTGATAGAACTGGAAGACACCTCTTCCAAGGCGCAATTACAAACGTTGCGCGGCCAGTTTTTTTCTGCCTTAGCGCGTGAAGCGCGTTTGATCGCAGAAAGAGACGGCAAGTCTGCAATCGACTATCCCGAAAACTTAAGGAATGAAAGCAAAGATGTGCGCGCACAAGAAGCCATGCGCGTACAGACACAATCGTTCGCCGTGCGAAAACAGTCGCGTCATGGCCAAATAGAAATCCTGAACGAGCAACACCAACAATTACTGGCCAAGATTGAAGGCATTAAATCTCAAAAAGCCAGCCGTAATAATTTGGCCAATTCCTTGAGTAAGGACTTGGCTGATATGCGTGCTATGCTCGCCAAAGGCTATGTTGAAAGACCCAAGGTCAGTGAGTTGGAACGTCGCTTAACAGAAGCGCAAGGCGATCATGGTAATTTTGTTGCTGACATTGCTACTGCACAAACGCAAATCAGTGAAATCGCCTTAAAAGTTTTGCAGATTGAAAAAGATTTCCAGAAAGAAGTGATCGATGAATTGAGCAAAGTACAGACTGAGCTTTCTGAGTTGCGTGAAAAAATCGAGTGGTTAAACGATACGGTTACCCGCACGCTTATCAAGGCTCCGGAAGCGGGCATGGTCATGAACCTTAAAATAGATACATTAGGCGCTGTTATTGCTCCTGGTTCCCAGCCTGGCCAGCCTGGCGAGGGCGGTAATTTACTGGACATTGTGCCGCAACAGCAAAAACTCATTGTGGAAGCACGCGTTTCACCTGTCGACATTGATCGGGTGCATATTGGCCAAAGTACCGAGGTTCGTTTTAGTGCTTTTAAGAGTGCAAAAACACCGAAAGTTGATGGTCGCCTTATGAAATTATCTGCCGATATAATGCTGGATGAAAGAAATCAGCAGCAGCCCAGCTATTATTTGGCCAAAGTAGACGTAGACAAAGCCGGGTTGGAAGAGTTGCGCAAACGGGGTTTGATTTTAATGCCGGGTATGCCCGCTGAAGTGTTGATTAATACTGGCGACCGTACTTTTTTTGAATATTTAGCACAACCGTTCAGTAATATATTTGCTCGCTCGTTAATTGAGGATTAAGCGCGTGCGACCATTTATTTATTTAGGAATGTTGTTAGTTAGCCTGCCAGTGTGTGCCGATGATTTACTGTCGCTTTATAAGCGGGCTGTATTGGCATCGCCTGAGCTTAATGGCAGTGAATTCGCTTTGGATATTGCCCGTGCCCAGGAAGATCAGGCTTTTGGTCAGTTATTGCCTAATGTTAATATTACCGGTAATTATTCGTTGAATCGCTTTCATGTCGAATCTGGGCAAGGAAGACCCTCAATTGCAAATCCGACCGGAGAAATACCGGGGACAACGTCTTACTAT
>NZ_FUKJ01000360.1 GCF_900163745.1 Crenothrix polyspora | reverse complement strand
CAGTACCTGTGCGCTTGCCACCTTCCATTTGTGCGATGGTGGCTTGCGCCATACCGGATTGTGTAGCCAACTCGGCTTGTGTCATCTGCCTGTACTCACGCCATACTTTTATTTTGTTTTCGCCATCTACCAAGCGATAAACCACATCACTAGGCACTAACTCATCGTCATTAAGCTTGGCCTTTTCGTAAGCCTCGCCATCTTCCAGCAACTCAGCCTTTTCCAGTAAATCGTTATAGATGTCAATAGGTACTACTGCGTATTGAGGCTGGCCATTATTCTCGATAAATTGTACACTCATTTGTAAATATCTCCTCTGCTGCCGATATTGAAAACGGTAACAATCAGCCGTCCGTCATCTATTTCGTATATTGCCCGATAGCTTCCGATACGTAACCGAAATCCACCTAAACCTTCCAACTGCTTAATATCAAGCTGTGCATTATTGTCATCAGCAATGGCATAAAATGCCGCCTTAAATTTGGCAACGACAGTGACTGGCATTTTTGCCAATGTCTTAATGGCTTTCTTTTTATAGACAATTTGATACATAAAATAATTATAGCATTTAGAAATAATTATTTAATAGCACTATTTGTAGATTCATCTTAAGCGAGTAGTGGGTAGTCTGGATAAAGCGTATTTGTTCAGTCCCCTCTTTGGAAAAGAGGGTTGGGAGATTTTTTAAATAAAATTTCCTTCAATCCCCCTTTGTCCAAAGGGAGACGTTAATGCTTACGAATCCATTTTAAGGCTTGTATTCCGTTTTACGTCATTAGTCATTTGGCAGGCGCTATACCCAAAGACTCCCACAGCGCATCCACCCGCTTAACCACCTCCGGCGACATAGTAATAGTTCGTCCCCACTCGCGTGTAGTTTCCCCAGGCCATTTATTAGTGGCATCAAAACCTACCTTGGAACCCAATCCTGACACAGGCGAAGCAAAATCCAGATAATCAATCGGGGTGTTTTCCAGTATGGTTAAATCTCGCGCCGGATCCATGCGGGTAGTAATAGCCCAGATCACATCTTGCCAATTACGAACATCGACATCATCATCAACGACAATAATAAATTTGGTGTACATGAACTGGCGCAAATAAGACCAGGTTCCCAGCATAATCCGCTTGGCATGTCCTGCGTACTGTTTTTTCATGCTGATAACGGCCATGCGGTAGGAACAGCCTTCCGGTGGCAGATAAAAATCGACAATTTCTGGAAACTGTTTTTGCAAGATGGGTACAAACACTTCATTCAAGGCTACACCCAGAATCGCCGGTTCATCGGGTGGACGGCCGGTGTAAGTGCTGTGATAAATAGGCGCGTAACGCTGGGTTATACGCTCTATGGTAAACACCGGAAAATGATCGACCTCATTATAGTAGCCGGTATGGTCACCGAAGGGGCCTTCCGGCGCGGTTTCATCAGGATAAATAAAACCCTCGAAGACTATTTCCGCACTGGCGGGCACTTGTAAATCGCTCAGCAAGCATTTGGCGACTTCGGTTTTACTGCCGCGTAACAGGCCAGCAAACGCATATTCTGACAGTGAATCCGGTACGGGCGTAACAGCCGCCAAAATGGTAGCCGGATCAGCACCCAAAGCAACAGCTACCGGAAAGGGTTGGCCAGGGTGTGCTTGTTGCCATTCCCTAAAATCCAGCGCACCGCCGCGATGCGCCAGCCAGCGCATGATAACCTTGTTTTTGCCGATCACCTGCATACGGTAAATGCCCAGATTTTGCCGTTCTTTATTTGGGCCTTTAGAAATCACCAATGGCCAGGTAATCAGCGGTGCAGCAT
>NZ_FUKJ01000232.1 GCF_900163745.1 Crenothrix polyspora | reverse complement strand
CTTGGAAAGCGTTACGTCAAATTATATGCAAATTTGGAATAAGGGGTGCGGAATGTCGGCATTAAGATGCCGTGCTTGATTACCCTTTACTTCAAAACCCAACGCTTTGATTAGTGCTTGATGAATCGCCCTATAAACCTTGTAACAATTTGGCATGATGAATTTACACAAAAATACGTAAATTTATCAAATTGTTAAAAAATATCAAGTGGTTTTCAAAAAGTGTACGGTAGTGAAATTCCAGATAAATTTTCCGAAACGTCAAATTAATCCTGGCCGTTTTTGGCTGCTTGGTTTTAGGCACAGAATGCCGCCAATGATGCTGTAAAGTCCCCGCCATCACCAACAAATCACCATGTCCCAAAACCACGTTCAGGGTTATTTTTCGAGTTTTATGATGCAATTTAAACATCCGTTCATCGCCCAAGCTTAACGAAGCAATCACCGGATTGTCACCCAGCTCTTTTTCATCATCGGAATGACAGCCCATAGAATCCTGGCCATCGCGATACAAATTGAGCAACACGCTATTAAAATCAGCACCACAGTGTTGTTGCACTTTTTCCCGAATGGCCAATAATTCCACAGTCCACGGTAATGGCTGGTGATTCACACCGGAGTACTGATAATAGGCAAGCGCATCACCGTACCACGCCATCAAACGCGGCACTTTACACGGTTTGCCGACAATTAAAACCTCCTCTTCCTGCCAGGCGATTTCGGTTTTAAGCTGCGCGAATAACGCATCGGCATGATGAGGTTCGTAAAACTGTGAAACCAGAGCCAATTCACCATCATAAGGTGCCAGATTTAAACCCTGGCAACTGTCATCAAATGCTGATAACGACAACTGTTGCGTCACACAGCACTGATAAAAAACTGCCGCGTCACTTTAATCATGGCGGCATGATCAAACACCCCGGCACTTTCCCGAATACTGTGCATCGCCCACATCGGACAACCCACATCGACACTACGAATCCCCAGCTTGGCCGACGTTATCGGGCCAATGGTACTGCCGCACGGCAAATCACAGCGGTGCGAATAACTCTGATACGGTACATCCGCCTGATTGCACCAATCGGCAAACAAGGCTTCCGAAATACCTTCCGAACTGTAACGGTGATTGGCATTGACCTTAATCACAGGGCCGTTATTCACCATGACCTTATGGTCTGGATCATAAGCATTCGGGAAATTAGGCTGATAAGCGTGCGCCATATCTGCACTCACCATAAAGCTTTTCGCCAATGCCCTATGATAATCCTGTCCCAAGGTATCTGTTGCCATTGCAATACGTTGCAGTACATCGGGCAGAAAGCTGCCATCAGCGCCCTTGGTACTTTGGCTGCCAATTTCTTCGTGATCAAACAACGCACACACCAACGTCGCATCTGATTGCATCACGGTATCATCCAGCAAGGCCTGCAAAGCGGCATAACAGGAGGCCAAATTATCCAATTGGCTATTGGCATAAAACTGATTTTCAGCACCCCAAAAACTGCCTTTCTGGGTGTCGTAAACCGCCAAATCGAAAGCCAGCATCTGTTTGGCATCAATACCGGATTGCTGTTGTAACAGCTCAGCAAAATAGGCTTGCGGTAATTGTTCTGCCGTCAATGTCGATAACAGCAGCGGCAATTCCAGTTGTTTTTGCAGCTTTAAACCGTCTTCGTTAACACCCCTGTTCATGTGTATGGCCAGATTGGGTAAACGCAACAGTGGTTTATCAAAATGAATCAACTGACGATCAATATCGCCCTGATCATTTTTATAACTGATACGGCCGGCAAGGCTTAAATCCCTGTCGGTAAACGTAGCTAAAATCGGTCCGCCATAAATTTCTACCGACAATCGTAAGATGCCATCAATACAACTGGCTGCGTTAGGTTTAATACGAAAACCAGGCGAATCGGTATGCGCCCCAATAATCTTAAAACCGCTATCCTGTACCGGTTTTTGGCCTTGCACAAAAACGATGATCGACGAATCATCACGCACCACGTAATACCGGCCACCAGACTGTAACGCCCAGGTTTCGGTTTCATACAATCTGGTGAACTGGTGCTGGGCTAGCTCGGTTTCAATGCTAGCAACCACATGCCAAGGGCTGGGGCTGGCATCAATAAAATCCAGTAAGTGTTGAACCTGTAAATGCGCTGTCATCATTTCTCGTGTAAATCCAAGGCCGCAGAATTAATGCAGTAACGCAGTCCCGTGGGTTGCGGGCCATCTTCAAATACATGTCCTAAATGGGCATCACAGTTTTTGCAGGTCACTTCCACACGTCGCATTCCGTGACTGCTATCGCTGTGTTCGGCAACATTTTGCTCAGGTGTTACGTCATAAAAACTTGGCCAGCCAGAACCGGAATCGTATTTGGTTTCTGAGCTGAACAGCACGCTACCACAGCAGGCGCAATGATAAATGCCGTCTTTTTTGCAATCGGCATATTTGCCGGTAAACGGCGGTTCAGTGCCCTTCATCCGGCAGATTGAAAATTGTTCCGGCGTGAGTTTATCGCGCCATTGCTCATCATCGGCATTGTGTTTATCTGTCATAATGGGCGCACCCTTGTAGGTTTTTAAAAATGTTTATTGTACGCTTTCAAAACGGATTCGACAAAACAGCCCCTAGCCGCTTTCATACAGGAAATCATGGTTTCAAAAGATATTTTCGATCAAGAATGCACACAGTGTGATCGTCTGGCCGACTTTCTGTGTGATGTCAAACAACAGCACCCCAGCTATCATGCGCGTCCCGTTGCGCCGTTTGGCGATCCAAATGCTCAGTTACTGATTGTAGGACTGGCTCCAGGTATGCACGGTGCTAATGCAACCGGGCGACCCTTTACCGGTGATTATGCCGGTTTGCTGTTGTATGAAACGCTGTATGAATTCGGCTACAGCAATCAGATACTTTCAGAGTCTTTGCACGATGGCCTGGCTTTAAAAAACTGCCGCATTACCAACGCCGTTAAATGTCTGCCACCACAAAACAAACCGACCGGTGCAGAAATTAATCAGTGTAATCATTTTTTAGCTACCGAACTCAACGCCCTACCGAAACCAGCGGTGATATTGGCTTTGGGGACGGTCGCTCATCAAGCGGTATTAAAAGGCTACCAGCGTAAAGCCGCCAGCGCCACTTTTGGCCATAACGCACAGCACAGCCTGGATCATGGCCGCTTTTTGGTGGATTCTTACCATACCAGCCGTTACAACATGAATACCAAAAGACTGACCAAAGATATGTTTACAGAGGTATTTCGTACTATTGGACGGTTATTGGATAGCCAATAGAACGAACCCAAAGCATCCCAATCCTCTAACCGAACTTTGGGCTACCCACTAATAGAAACTGGACTGTTTTGGATGATTCCAAATTTGCGCGAGACTTAATGCCACCAAGCTTAAAAAAGCCAGCAATGTCAATTCAGGGATACTAAAACCCAGCAAAGTCCAGTCTACTTTAGCGCATTCACCCGTGCCGTTTAGCATTAGCTTCAACGTATTTGACAGTGGGAAGTTTTGAAAAACAAATTCCAGGCCAGGGCTGCATTCGGGTACCTGATCGGGTGGTAAGTGTTGCAACCAGATATGCCGCATGGACACGCCAGCACCGCACAGCGCGGTGACTGCGCCCACAACAGCATAAACATTGATGCCTGTTTGTTTAGGATTGTGTATTGCCGCACACAAAAAACACAGCCCAGTAGCAAAAATGGCTATGCGCTGGGAAATGCACAGAGGACAAGGCTCCAGTTTTTTTTCAAATTGTAAATAAGCACCGATCAGCAATAAGCTGCAACAGATTAAAAAGCCTATGAAAAAGTAAGTTCGGGGATTAAAGCGTAATGGATTCAACATATTTTCCTCTGAGACTATAAAAAGAGCCAGATTTAGACAAACTAAAGGCTTAAATTATACCTCTAACTCGACTTGGAGCATTAAATGTCTATTGAAAATTGCTGCGGCAATATTTTTTGTAACTACTCAGTTGATGTTACAACAAAGTCCACGGAAAGCACAAAAGACACAAAAAATTTTCGGTAATAATTTTTTTCAACAAAATATCCACACTTTTCCGTGTTTTTTGTGCCGCTTAAAAGCGCCTACTTTTGGTTTCCGTGGATAGATAAAAACGCTTTAGCCTATCTTTTGGACGGCTGAGTAGTTACTGTTTTTTAGGATAAACAGTCATATTATTTCGGCGCTATAGCCAAAAGACGACTCTGTTGAACAACAAGCTATGGGGGTAAAACCGGAACCCTCGTCACAAGGGTTCCGACTGGATGTTGGTTTACTTAGCGGTTATACGTAGATCAATGCGACGGTTTTGTTGCCGACCTTCAGCGGTAGCATTAGTCGCCACAGGATGATTACTGCCATAACCTTCAGCATCCAAACGACTCTTATCAATACCCGCTTTAACCAGCGTGGATTGAATGGTGTTTGCGCGGTCTGCCGATAATTTATGATTGGATTTTGCGTTACCGGTGTTATCGGTATAGCCACCAATTTTGATTTTAACTTTCGGGAACGCTTTAAGAATCTCAGTAATGTTGGTAATTTGTGCGCTGGACTCAACTTTCAACGTGGCCTTGCCGGTGTCAAATGTAGTGCCATCCATCGTAAACCATTTATCTTTATCGATTTTGGCATTGGCATCATTAATGAAAGCGTACATTTTACTTTCCATACTGTTCGCTGGCGCTTTTAAATCAAAACCGGTCGATAATTTTTGTGTAAAAGATGACGTAGCATTATCAGCCGCTGGCGCAACAACAGGTTGGGAAGTTACTGAAGCGGGGGGTGTTGCTGGAGCAATGGCGGTATCAGTACT
Organism: Crenothrix polyspora; assembly: GCF_900163745.1. GTDB lineage: Bacteria > Pseudomonadota > Gammaproteobacteria > Methylococcales > Methylomonadaceae > Crenothrix > Crenothrix polyspora_B. The sequence goes on along the minus strand of NZ_FUKJ01000232.1, from coordinate 9,933 downwards.
GGTAACTGCGGGCGTAGATGTAGATGTCGTATCTGGACCGCTAATTGCGACAGGCGGCGCGGTGTCCACAGACTTTTTAAGATTTTTCCATATTCCCCAACCTAATGCCAGAATGGAACCCAGAATAAGCCAAGGTAACATCTTGCCAAACAAACCCGCATCGTCATCTTCAACTGGCGGTGGTGGCGGTACTATTTTACGTTCTCTAAGCACTGGTGCTATATAAGGCTCATGTACCTCAGTATCCTTGGCAAGAGACGTTACCGGCGTTTCTATCTTGTGTGTAATGGCTTCATCAACAGCGTGTATACTAGCTGCTGGAGCACTTTGTACAGCACTGGCCGTCGCAGCGCCCACACCAAAAATGCCCGCCAAACCCGCAGGAAGCAAGTTTTTCAAAAATCCTGACTGCTCACCTAATAGTGTCATTAAACCGGCTGGGCTGGTTATTTGTTCGGATTTAATGGTTTTACCTAACACGGCAAAAACAATCGGGGTTAGCAAACCCAGCAAAGATGTCGATGACTGCTTGCTGATACCGCTAGCATTGACAACCACATTGGCGATGCCGTCTGTTTTATTGCCGAAAATTGAGTTTAAAAACCCACCTCCTGCACTAGCCAGTTTTGCAGTAACATCTCCCCCCATTAATTCAGCCCCCAAATTACTGAGCAAGCTACTGTCGTAATTTTGAGTCAACAAATTATAGAGAATACCCGCACCTTGAGAGTCCGAGCCTTTATGAATTAGACCTGAAAGCAGTGATGGAAGAGCGCTGCCTAAAGCCGAACCGGTATTCTTATTTGACTCTCCAATAAAATGCGCTATCTTTGAGACTACATCCTCGGTTAAGTGGGCGTTTAATAGTTCTAGTAAGTTTTTGGACATGCAATATCTCCTTATTAGGCTTTGTATGTGACACAGTGTGGCTACGTGTCTAGGGGTAATTTAACAACATATTGCCGCTTTGTTAATGGATAAATGCTCCCTGTACAATTAGCGTTTGTGCTGGCAGCAAACCGGATTGTCAACTTTGAGTCGAAGAATGTCAACAATAACTCGCTGTAATCGCATAATCAGTAAGGCAAAATTCGGCATCAGCCAATTAAATCTAAACCGTTTTTTACTGAAAAGTGAATGAAATATACTTGTATCGACGCTGGGACAAGGAAGCAACCGTCCTAAAAAACTAAAAAACAGCGGCATAAGTGTAGACGGGATTTAGTTAATTTCAAGTCGCTAAAATGACTAATTGTCGAAGGAGGAGATCAGATTAATCCGTTCATGGCTTAACAAGCTCACCACAAACGGCTTAACCTTAAGCTGCTTATAATTTAGTTTTAACTAGACTATAAGTTTCTGTGGCCATAGCATCAACGCCATGCAATATTTTTTCCAGCTCTGCCAATTTGGCTTCGGCAAATGTCTTGTCTTTAAGACTGGCAGTGTTGATATAAACATTTAATGCGGCACTTTTTAAGCCAGCGTAAGCTGCCATAACGGCCACCCCCGCATCGCTAATCACGGCAATGCTGCCTTTTTGTGCGGCGATTTGGCTTAATTTTACCGCCTCAGCACAAGCACTCGCACAGTTTAACGGCACTTCTGTCGCCTCTTTTAATACGAGCTGAATTGCAGCGCTACGCTGTTGTTTTTCTGCATCGGATTCTTTGGGTAAGCTGTATGCCGCCATTAAGCGGTTAAACACATCTACATCGGCCTTAATCATGCCAGTCAGCCTGTCCCGTAAGGCTTCTGATTTTTCCAGCAAGGCTTGCATGTCGGTTTCAACCTCGGCATATTTAGGCTTACCAATAGTCAGATTACACACCATGCTGACCAAAGCTGCCGATTGTGCGCCCATTAGCGCTGCTACGCTACCGCCACCGGGTGTTGCTGATTTGCTGGCCAAGTCGTCCAAAAAAACGTCTATTGATTTATCCTTTATTTCAATTTCACTCATGTATCAGTCAGTTTTTAAAAGTTATAGTCAGATTTTCAGAATTTTGTACACGGCATTCTGAAGTTATTCACGTCGCCAACGGGTAGTACCGTCTGGTGAGTCTTCCAATATCACCCCCTGCCCTTTTAGTTCATCACGAATTTGGTCGGCTAATACCCAATTTTTGGCTTTTTTGGCAGCTATTCGCGCTTGGATTTGTTGCTCAATGTATTCATCTGAACCCTGCGATCCTGTCTCGCTCTCTGTAGCAGCTTCTGTAGAGCTACCTTTCAAAAAGCTGTCAGGATCATCCTGTAAAATCCCCAGCAAACCACTTAAGGCTTTTAAGGTAGCCGCCAAAATACCGGCTTTTTCAGGTTCGGTATCCTTGATTTTATTCAGTTCCCTAGCCAAATCAAATAAGACTGACAAAGCAACAGCAGTATTGAAATCATCATCCATTGCCTGTTCAAAACGGTTTTTATAATCGTCTTGTACCGGTGCATCAGCTATTTCAACATCACGCAACGCCGTGTACAAGCGCGTTAACGCCGCTTTGGCATCATTGAGCGATTCATCCGAATAATTAAGTGGACTGCGGTAATGGCTGGATAAAATAAAAAAACGCACCACTTCTAGTTTGTACTGTTTCAACACTTCGCGCACAGTGAAAAAATTACCCAAAGACTTGGACATTTTCTCGTTATCCACACGCACAAAACCATTGTGCATCCAGTAATTGACAAATTTTTCACCGGTCGCACCTTCGGATTGCGCAATTTCATTCTCATGATGCGGAAACTGCAAATCCATGCCGCCGCCGTGTATGTCAAAATGATTGCCCAGGCAACAGGTGGACATCGCCGAGCATTCAATATGCCAGCCAGGACGACCCAATCCCCAAGGCGATTCCCAGGCCGGTTCATTGCTTTTGGCCATTTTCCATAATACAAAATCCAGTGGATTCTGTTTGGCCATATCGACATCTACCCGCTCACCGGCCTGCAAATCGTTTAAATTTTTGCCGGATAATTGCCCGTAGTTTTCAAACTTGGCGACGTGATAAAACACATCGCCATTGCCGCCCACATAAGCCAAACTCTGGCTAATCAGGCGTTCGATCATGGCAATGATGTCAGGGATAGATTGCGTGGCTTTTGGTTCAATATCAACCGGCAACACGGCCAGTGCGCGTTCATCTTCGTGCATGGCATCGATAAAACGTTTGGTTAAGGCGCTGATATCTTCGCCGTTCTCATTAGCACGCTGGATGATTTTGTCATCAATATCGGTGATATTACGCACATAAGTCAACTCGTAGCCGGTATGGCGAAAATACCGTGCCACGGTATCAAACACCACCATAACGCGGGCATGGCCAATATGGCAGTAATCATAAACCGTCATGCCGCAGACATACATGCCTATTTTTCCAGGCACTCTGGGCTGGAATAGCTCTTTTTTTCGGGTCAGGGTATTGTATATTTTCAGCATAAGCGATGGGGCGATTAACACGCGGCGAAAGTTCAGGACAAACGTAAAACCGACCAATGTAACAAGCGGATGCTTCCATTTCAATACAAAAACACATAAAATTCTTGTTTTGAATCGCTCACAAGGAAACAAATGCGTATTTTAATGTTGTCCATGATTCTCGCTTTAACCCCAACACTTTCTTTCGCAACGGAAAATAAAATGTCAGAACCACAAACAAAAGTTAAATTAACCACCAATCTTGGCGCAATTACTATTGTGCTAAATACTGAAAAAGCGCCAGTGTCATCGGCCAATTTTCTGACTTACGTTAATGAAGGTTTTTATAATGGCACGATTTTTCATCGCATCATAAAAGACTTTATGGCACAAGGCGGTGGCTTTGATACCAGCTTTAATCAAAAAGCCGTACACACTGCCATTAAAAATGAAGCTGACAACGGCCTCAAAAATACCCGTGGCACGTTGGCGATGGCACGTACCAATGATCCAAACTCTGCCACCGCGCAATTTTTTATCAACTACAAAGATAACGGCTTTTTAAACCATACCAGCCCAACTTCAAGTGGCTGGGGTTATGCGGTGTTTGCTGAAGTTGTTGAGGGCATGGATGTTGTTGATGCGATGGCCAACCAACCCACAGGTAATCGCGGTGGCCATCAGGATGTACCCAAGACCGACATCGTTATTGAGAAGGCTGAAGTTGTAAAGTAATTATCGCAGTGTTGAGGCGAGGCAACGAGCCTCAACACTTCAAGTGTCGCTTTACTGGGATTTCTTACGCTATTCAATCCTACAGCCTAATATACAGTGAAAAGTGGTAGACCCGCATTCCCTTAGAGTTTTGCAATGCTATGAAACTATATTAGTAAAGTCACAAACTCTAGCCTGCTTGAAATCGCCCAGAGAAACAGCCTGATGAAGATTACAATACAAAACCTTGGTGCTTTAAAACAAGCAACGTTTACCCTTGGTAATCTGACAATTATTTGCGGCAGCAATAATACCGGAAAGACTTACGCAACCTACGCACTTTTTGGATTTTTTGATTCTTGGCGAAAAATTTTTACTATTGACCTTCCAGATGACAATATCAATCAGTTACTTGCTGAAGGAGTCGTGCATATAGAGGTGACTCAATATATTGACCACGCTCAAAATATAGTCGATGAAGGTTGTAAGATATACGCGAAACACTTACCGACAGTATTTGCTGCATCTACGGACAGGTTTAAGGATACAACATTTCAGGTTGTTCTGGATAATAAGGACATCCAACCTGCCAGTTCATTTGACTGGGAAATCAGAGTAGGTAATGCGGGGCTTTTTTCGCTATCAAAAAGTAAAGAAAGCACAAAATTAATCGTTACTCTTCTGGTCGAAAAAGAGACTGTAAAAATCTCCAAAGATGCAATTAGACGAATAATCAGTGATGCTCTTAAAGACATTATATTTGGTCATCTTTTCCCCAATCCATTTATCGCCAGTGCAGAAAGAACAGGAGCCGCAATTTTTCGTAAAGAATTAAATTTTGCTCGTAATCGGTTACTTGAAGAAATGGGTCAGACCGATAAAAATACTGATTTAAAGGATATTTTGTCTAAAGAATATCAAGATTACGCTTTACCCGTGAAAGCCAATGTGGACTTCACTCGTCAGCTTGAAAGCATTGCTAAACGCAGTAGTTTTATAGAAAAAAAACATCCAGAAATACTTGCCGACTTCGCCGATATTATTGGCGGTGAATACACCGTTACTCGTAACGATGAACTGTATTTTATACCTAAAGGCAAAAAAATTAAGCTTACTATGGACGAAAGCTCCAGTGCGGTACGTTCGCTTCTGGACATCGGTTTTTATCTCAGGCACATGGCACAACCCGGCGACTTGTTGATGGTGGACGAGCCAGAGTTAAATTTACACCCTGAAAATCAACGTCGTGTCGCACGACTTTTTGCCAGATTAGTCAATCTTGGCATCAAAGTTTTTATCACTACCCATAGCGATTACATCATCAAAGAATTAAATACGCTGATTATGCTCAATCAAGATAAACTGCGTCTTAAACGAATTGCAGAGCAGGAAGGCTATCGAGTGGAAGAGCTAATTTCATCTGACAAAATAAAGGTTTATATCGCAGAAGAAGCATTGGTAAAACTGGATGGCAGCAGTCGTAAAACCCGCTGTCAAACGCTTATCCCAGCAGATATTGACTCTGAACTGGGCATTGAAGCTCGCAGTTTTGATACAACTATCGAAACAATGAACCGCATTCAGGAAGAAATTGCTTGGGGCATAGAATAACCACGATGTCCGACATTAAACTACTTCATGAACTGATTAAAGAAACCGCTAAACAACCTATAAATGTTAACGATTACGGTAAAAGGCAAGTGATACTTACGGAACCCCAATGCCCAAAGGTTTCTGTCACTATTTCTGGGTTGCCTGATAGTGTCATTGTTATTAAAGCAGATACTTTTACATCGCCCGATTCAGTATTCATTGGCTCACACGGCGAATGCAAACGTGCTGATTTTGTCATCATAGCCGATACTGGCAATAAAAAAGTTATTCTCTGCATTGAATTGAAAGCCACAAAAGGGTCAGAAAAAGAAATTATCCAACAGCTTTCAGGTGCGCAATGTTTTGTAAGTTATTGCCAAAAAATTGGCCAAAACTTTTGGGGACAGTCCAGTTTCCTCGAAGATTATACCTATCGTTTTGTGAGTATCGGTCACATTAGTATTACCAAACATAAAACCCGTATTGATCGCCGAAAAGAAACGCATGACCGTCCAGATCGAATGATGAAAGTTTCTTCACCGCATCGCCTGGAATTTAATCATTTAGCAGGGGCTAACTAATGCTTCCTGTAGCTTCTTCTACTGAAAGTTTGCGCTCACATCTTCCGAAAAAAACTTTTACTAATCAAACCCTCTTCATCTCCGACCTACACCTGAGCCTAGAAAAACCGCAAATCACCCATCGATTTCTAAGTTTTTTAAAAAATCGCGCCGTCCATGCCGAAGCACTTTATATACTCGGCGATTTGTTCGATACCTGGGTTGGTGATGACAACTTTATGCCACCGACCCACAAAATCCGCAAACAGCTCAAACACCTCACCGATTCCGGCGTAAAGGTTTATTTGCAGCAAGGCAATCGTGATTTTCTGTTGGGTCAGCGATTTTGCCAACAAACCGGGGTCATTCTGCTAGACGATCATGCGGTCATCGACTTATACGAAACGCCGACCTTACTGATGCACGGCGATTTATTGTGTACTGACGACCTACCCTACCAGGCCTTCCGAATCAAGTCACACAGCACCGAATGGCAGCACAACGTGCTATCCAAACCCTTAGTGTTGCGTTTATTGGTGGCACGCTGGTATCGGCTGCGCAGTTATTTCCACAAACGCGGCAAAAGCCAGGACATCATGGATGTCAATCCAAACACCGTCATCGAAACGCTGCGTAGCCACAACTGCTTACGCCTGATACATGGCCATACCCATCGGCCTAATGTCCATAGCTTTGAGATAGGCGGCCAAACAGCCCAGCGCTTTGTACTTTCTGAGTGGCATAACGATAAAGCTGAAATTTTATGCTGGACAAATAACGGCTATCGCACTGAAGTTGTATAGCCAATTTATGTACTGAAATGAACATCCTGCACTAAAGCGGCTCGTTTAAACACTATTAACAGTTGACTTTTAGCGTAAAAAACTTAATCTACGCACTTGGAGTGAAAAATTCCTGAAATGCATAGGGAAATAACAATATCACCCAAAAACTAATATTAGTCATAAAAAATTCACAATCAGTATTTTGTCGTGTCACAAAATATCAGGAGAAATATATATGAACAAGCCTTTAAAAAGCTTGCTACTTGCGTCAAGCGTGGCAGCGATTTTAGCTGCACCAGCCATTTCAACCGCTAACAGCGACGTTGAAAAGCTCACCCAAAACCCAGCTAACTGGGCGACTTGGGGCGGTAATTATGCAGGTACGCGTTACAGTGAACTGAATGAAATCAATGTTGATAACGTAAAAAATCTACAACCGGCCTGGACTTTTTCTACTGGCGTATTGCGTGGTCACGAAGGTGGTCCTTTGGCCATTGACGGTGTTATCTACATTCACACACCATTCCCGAATACTGTTTTCGCGATTGACCAAAAAACCCAAGCCATCCTCTGGGAATTCACTCCCGTACAAGACGCTGACGTAACTATCCCAGTCATGTGCTGCGATACCGTTAACCGTGGTTTGGCTTACGGCGATGGTAAAATCTTCCTGCAACAATCTAACACTGTACTGACCGCTTTGGATGCCAAAACCGGTAAACGCGTGTGGAGCGTGCAAAACGGCGACCCAAAATTGGGTATGACCAACACTAACGCACCTTTGGTTGTTAAAGACAAAGTTTTAACCGGTATTTCTGGTGGTGAATTTGGTGTGCGTGGTTTTATGGCTGCTTACGACATCAAAACCGGCAAGTTGGCTTGGAAAGGCTACAGTGTTGGCCCTGATGCAGACACCCTGATCCAGCCTGATAAAACCACTACCTGGGAAAACGGCAAAGTAACGCCAGTGGGCGCAGATTCCAGTGTAAAAACCTGGAAAGGTGACCAATGGAAAATCGGTGGCGGTACAACCTGGGGTTGGTACAGCTATGATCCTAAACTGAACCTGGTCTATTATGGCTCAGGCAACCCATCAACCTGGAATCCCGTACAACGTCCTGGCGACAATAAATGGTCTATGTCATTGTGGGCGCGTGATGCTGACACCGGTGCTGTAAAATGGGTTTACCAAATGACACCGCATGACGAATGGGACTTTGACGGTATCAACGAAACACCTTTAATAGATCAAGAAGTCAATGGTTCTATGCGTAAAACCATCGTGCATTTTGACCGTAACGGTTTTGGTTACACATTGGATCGTGAAACCGGCGAGCTGTTAGTTGCTGAAAAATTCGACAAATCCGTCAACTGGGCATCTCATGTTGATATGAAGACAGGTCGTCCACAAGTTGTTGCTAAATACAGTACCGAGCAAAACGGCGAAGACGTAAAATCAGAAGACATCTGCCCTGCTGCTTTGGGTAGCAAAAACCAACAACCGGTATCTTACTCTCCACAAACTGGCCTGGTTTATATCTCTGGTAACCATCTGTGTATGAACTACGAGCCGTTTGCTGTTGATTACACAGCAGGTCAACCTTACGTAGGCGCTACTCTGGATATGATGCCAGCGGGCAAAGACGTATTGACGGGTCAACCTGACGGTACAACCAACTTAGGTCAGTTTACCGCTTGGGATTCTAAAACAGGTAAAATCGCCTGGTCTGTTAAAGAACCGTTCTCTGTTTGGTCTGGTTCTGTAGCAACAGCGGGCGGCGTGGTTTTCTACGGTACATTGGAAGGCTACCTGAAAGCAGTTGATGCTAAAACCGGTAAAGAACTGTACAAATTCAAAACCCCATCAGGCATTATCGGCAACGTAAATACCTGGAGCTTTGAAGGCAAACAATACGTAGGTGTATTGTCCGGTATCGGCGGTTGGGCAGGTGCGGTTGTTGCAACTGACGGCGATAAAGTTATCGCGGCGATGCAAGAAAAAATTGCTGCTGAAACTGATTCTGCGAAGAAAGTAGAGCTTGAAAAAGCCTTGTTGATGAAAACCCAAGAAGCTTTGGGTGCAGCGGGTGCTTACGCCAGCTTGGGTAAATTGACCAAAGCCGGTGGTGTATTCTCTGTTTTTGCTTTACCTAGCAACTAAAAAAGACAGTTAGTTTAACGTTATCGTTAAAATAGAGCCTTGGCCAATTTATCGGCCAAGGCTTTTTTTTGCCCGAACAATTAACAAAACTGATGCCTAGACACTGATGATGGACGCTATTTTTTTGGGGAGAGACCTAGGCTGTCGAAATAGGCACATTTTGTTGAATTTTCGAGTAAGTATTTTAAAAACGGTATAATCTATCAAATAGACAGTATGTTTTTGATATTCCAAAAACCAGAAACACTTTTATCTTTCATAATGGTTATATTTCGACAGCCTAGGATAGACCCCATTTGAGATTTCTTTGTTACGTAGGATCTGATTAGGCACTTAACACAGGTAGTGGCGTAGGATTTGCGAAAATACAAGCATACAGAAGTCTATCAAAGGCTTGGTTTGGCTAATATGTAAATATTCTGATTGTACCGGATTATGGGGAAGGTTTAAATTTGACATCTGATTGATCAATACCTTCGCCAATTTTTGATTTTGACCTAAATTTGATCAAAATGGATGCAAGCTAAAAATATTAAACACATAAAAATCAATTGCTTAAAATTTTGCCAGATACCACTTCCAACTAACTTTATCCGTTTGGCGAAGGTATTGATTTAACTGGATAGAAGGCGTAGCGTTACATCTAGGAGGCTGTCCGAAAACTGTATAATTATCGATTAAATTTTGGCATGCCATCAATGAACC
>NZ_FUKJ01000229.1 GCF_900163745.1 Crenothrix polyspora | reverse complement strand
TTTTCAAAGAGGGGGACTGAATGATTACATTGAAAATACTGCATCCCATTCAAATATGACTATTAACCCAGCGCACAATATCCGCAGTATTCATAGCACCGGCATTACGCGCTATCTCATGACCCGCTTTAAATATTATCAAAGTAGGAATGCTGCGAATGTTAAATTGAGCGGCAATACCCTGTTTCTGTTCAGTATTGAGTTTGGCTAAACGTACTCTGGGCTCAAGCTTAGCAACTGCTTGAGCATAAGCCGGAGCCATCATTTTACAAGGTCCACACCAAGCCGCCCAAAAATCAACAACCACCGGAATATCATTCCGTGTAATATGCTGTTGAAAACTTTGGCTCGTTAATTCCAGCGGATGTCTAGTAAAACAAAGCCTCTTTACATTGACCGCAACGGGGGTGCTGGCTCAGGCGCTCGGTGGATATCCGATTTACCGTCTGGCAATGGGGACAAACAATATGCAGCGTATTCATAGGATCACCTTTTTAAGGTTCAATAAGATAAGGATAACTACCCTTACGAATATTAAAAAAGCCAGTTCTGGCAAACTGGTTAAAACACCGCGAACGCCTATTTTTACTTCCCTACCGCCATCGAAAGGCAAACGCAATAAACCTAACAGGCTTTGAGACGTTGCAGCCAAGGTATTAACCGCGCCAAACAACGGTCGAAACCACAGCGTATCATCGGTAAAAAACACAAACCAGGCATCATCCGGATTATGGTTATACAGGCTTGAGCTGAAAATATTGGATTCACGCGCGTACACCCAGCTATCAACTTCTCGAATATACAATGCAGTCAATTTTTGTTGTCGGTAAGCAGGAAAAACACGTAAGTCGAACACTTGCCAATTTAACAATGATTTACACAAATAAAGCAGTTTCAGAAAATACCGCAAATTACTTTACGTAATCTTAAGATGACGTAAAGTTACGCATTAACGGGCTGCTTTTATTTGGTTTTTTTGAAACAATAGAACCGTCGCCAAAACAGGAACAGGATAACTAAAGCAGGATGCTATATTGAATGGAAGTTACACACCTGGCGACAACAAACCTCAGAACCCCCATTGTTCTGAGGTTTTTTTATGCCATTAACTTTTCGCAGCCCTTTTGCGCTCATTTTCTGTCAACAACTTCTTGCGTAAGCGTATGGATTTTGGTGTGACTTCTACCAGCTCATCTTCAGCAATAAATTCCAGGGCTTGCTCTAAGGTCATTTTCTGAATCCGTGCCAACACCAAGCTTTCATCGGTACCTGAGGCGCGAACGTTGGTTAATTGCTTCGGTTTGCAAGGGTTAACGCACAAATCATTACTGCGCGAATGCAAACCTACCAACATGCCTTCGTAGACTTCATCGGCATTGACCAGCAGCAATTCACCGCGCTCTTGTAACGGGTGCAATGAATAGGTCACAGCTTTACCCGCCACCATCGAAATCATCACGCCGCGCAAACGATTACCTACGTCACCGGCTTTCATCGGGCCGTAATGGTCGAAGACATGATAGAGCAGACCAGAGCCTGAAGTGGCGGTCATAAATTCGGTCTGGAAACCAATCAGGCCGCGCGAGGGCATCATATATTCCAGACGAATACGGCCTTTGCCATCGGGCATCATATTGGTCAAGTCGCCTTTACGTTCACCCAGTTTTTCCATGATGCTACCCTGGTGGATTTCTTCCACTTCAATAGTGACCATTTCAAACGGTTCGCACTTTTTGCCATCAATTTCTTTAATGATAACTTCAGGACGCGATACGCCCATTTCGAAACCTTCGCGGCGCATGTTCTCAATCAGAACCGACAAATGCAATTCGCCACGGCCAGATACTTTAAATTTATCTGGGTCGCCGGTATCTTCAACTCTTAAGGCGACGTTGTGTTGCAGCTCTTTATCAAGACGGTCACGGATTTGGCGTGTAGTCACATATTTGCCTTCTTTGCCGGCAAACGGTGAGTTATTAACCTGAAACGTCATAGTCACGGTAGGCTCATCGACCATTAACGGCGGCATGATTTCTACCTTATCGGGATGACAGATAGTGTCTGATATTTCCAGTTTTTCAATACCCGCAAAAGCAATAATGTCACCGGCACGCGCTTCAGGCACTTCAACACGTTCCAGGCCATGAAAGCCATAAATTTGCAACATGCGGCCTTTACGTTCAACGCCTTCACGATTGACAATAGTGAGTTGCTGATTGGGTTTAATGCTGCCGCGCTGGATGCGGCCAATACCAATAACGCCCACATAAGTGTTGTAATCCAGGCTGGAAACCTGCATTTGAAATGGTCCGTCCATATCCACAGGGGGTGGACTGACTTTTGAAATAATGGTTTCAAACAGCGGCGTCATGTCGCCACCGGTGACGGTGTGCTCTAAACCGGCATAGCCATTGATTGCCGAGGCATAAACGATGGGAAAATCCAGCTGCTCATCGGTCGCACCCAAACGGTCAAACAAATCGAAGGTTTGGTCTACCACCCACTCAGGGCGAGCGCCAGGACGGTCTATTTTGTTGATGACAACAATAGGCTTTAAACCCAGCGCAAAGGCTTTTTGGGTCACAAAACGGGTTTGTGGCATCGGGCCATCAACAGCATCTACTAATAATAAAACTGAATCAACCATCGATAACACGCGCTCTACTTCGCCGCCAAAATCAGCATGGCCTGGAGTATCAACGATATTGATATGGTAACCGTTCCAGTCCAGTGCGGTGTTTTTTGCCAGAATGGTAATGCCGCGCTCTTTTTCAATATCGTTGGAATCCATAATGCGCTCAGTCACTTTGGTATGAGCGGCAAAAGTACCCGATTGTTGCAATAATTTATCAACCAAGGTGGTCTTGCCGTGGTCAACGTGCGCAATAATTGCAATGTTTCTTAATTTTTCAATCACTTTTTTTACTCTAATGTTTTAAAGGAGGTGTAGTGCGCCTTTAGGCGCTCTTGTTGGGTTAGGCGGTACAGTTTACGTTGGGATGATAACGAGATTATTACAGATTCAAAGCTACCGGATTATCTCAATGTATGGAAGGTGTAGGTTCTAACGTGCAGAAATAGCCGAAATATCGCGTAATAATTAATAAAAAATGAACGCAATTAGCTTTGTTGCCAAGGTAAACCACAAAAACGCCATCCGCCCAGATTGCCTCGGTGTTTGTTGGTATCTAAAGGACCTTCAAAACCATCGACAATATTGATTAGACGCCGATATCCTACTGCTTCAAGTGCTTTTGCAGCATCCAATGAACGCTGGCCACTGCGACACAGTAGTAAAATCGGCGCAGTAAGATCCGGTATATTATGGCTTACTTCGGCAACAAAGTTGCTGTTTAATTGCCAATCGGGCGCTTCTTTCCAGGCAATGTGTACGGCACCAGAGGGGTGGCCTACAAACAGATGTTCCATTTTGGTACGTACATCCACCAGTACGGCGGCAGGATTTTGTTGTAATACATCCCAGCATTGTTGTGGCGTTAAGTTTTCTATCATAAACATAAACCTATGGGTTAATTTTCTGCGTGGCCGCTAAAAAAGCAATCGCATCTTTCAGGTGGCTATTATCGCACCTATCACCACTTTTCCGCATCCTTTATCCTGTATTAATTCAGGGAAAACATATTAAAACTAGTTGAAAAACAATATAGTGATCAACACGCTATGGGTTATTTAAGGATATTCGCATGAGCTATATCAAATAGCCACAGGCGAGTAACCAAACAGCGTGGGCTTCGACTCCGCTCCGCCTGTTACTATCTTGAGGGAAAATGGGTATTAATTTTTGCGAGTTACCGAGTGGGCAACACTATATTGCACCCGATATAAAGCAAATTCAAATAAAACAATAATATACAAATTGTTGCTGATCAATTTTGGTGATATGCTCTGGACATTATTCAGTGTTGATTAATAAGTAAACTTACAGCGTTTTCAATCTAGGTTGGTTATTTTTTAGGAGTGCAAACCTAGGTTTGTACTCCACTTCATGTAACTAGTAACCACTAAAAACGCTGTAAGTGAAAGGTGGGCAGCCGGATATGTCATCTATACCAAATTTGTTTGGCTGTACTCATCTGCTTCCGACTTTGATTCCTTTGATTGAGTAACACCTATGTTTTTTAACGCTAAAAAACTGATTAATTTAAGAGGCTGTTTTTTTAAGCTTTTATTTTTCGCGCTGATTTTGTTAAGTACGCGTGGGTTAGCTGCTGAATGCGGTATTCTACGATTACAAACACATCGCAGTTTGGGGACGGCAATAACGCATAACAAATGCCCTGTCGCAACCGACCTTTCGTTAGCATCGGTAATAGAACTGCAAGCCGGTACGCGTGTCTGGCTGGAGTCGGTTGAAAAATCCCAACAGGCCGAAGGTTATCAAATTGTTTGTCTCAATAAATCAGCAGCAGTGCAAAAATTAAAAATAGTCCGTGCAACTACTCCTTGGCTTGCATCGCTAAGCTTGCCAGATTGCAGTTCCTGGCTGGCCAATCGTCTGGCGTGTAAACAACCCGGTAATCAAAATGAAGTCCTGCTGTGTGCTATTAGCCAAAAGCCTTCTCCTGTGGTTATGAGGGCTGTTCAGTCTAAAACCTCAGTGACGGTGCGGGGTTTTGACGACCATTTGCAAAGGCAATCTCCACCTGAACAACGTAAATGGGCGCGTTTTGTTAGCCCTGGTATTAACCTGTGCCGACGGCTACTTAACACGAATCAGGCCATAACCTTAAGCTGGACAATTGAAACCACTGGGACGGTATCGCACGCATCGATAGTAGAATCGGGTATTGACAGGCAATTTTCAGCTTGCGCACTGGAAGCGCTTGAACATATTGATTTCCCTGATGTCGCCCATGAAACACGCTTGACTGTGTCTTTTTAATTTCTAGTGCAGTTGTTACCCTGGATCGCCCAAAAACACCTATTGCCAATGGTAGTAGTGGCGTTTACGGTTGGCGGCGGTGTCGATTATTGGTTTGGAAACCGGATTGATTACTGGATTCATGATGCGGCCGTGGTTTTTCAAGCACGAACAGAATGGCAACATACCGCCATCGTGGTGCTGGATGATGCCATTCCCGTACAGGTAACACGACTACAAGCTTTACCCTTGTTTGCCAGGGCATCGGAAAAATTGATCGCGGCAGGTGCAAAAGGTTTGTTTCTGGATGCCAACCTCCCCAAGGACATTGAGGGTGTTATGCCTTATGCCCAGTGTATTGAGCAAAACGGGGCGATTCGCTGGTCAGAACCGAACTGTTTGACGGTCGGTAAGCAATGCCAACTTCGCAATAGCCTGGCGGGTAATGCGCCCTTAAAAATGTCAGGCGAGGTGTTTGCTTTTTTTAGGGTTGCGCCTTATCTTCCAGGGCAGGAGAGTTTTCCAGATTTTCTATTATACGATTTGGATGCTGAAACCTTTATTCCTAAAACCGGTCTGGTGGCGCTTGATCGATTAATTAGAAACGATTCTACCGTCGCACGCTGGATGGATTTAAGTGAGCAACACGCGGCCATTACCTTGGCGAAATTTATTGCCCCCGATCACGTTGCCGATAGCGTGTCCAATAACAGTCAGGACGTTTGTGAGCAAAACCTGCCTTGCAGACGAATACGATTCAGCCGTCCTGTTTACACCACACAATTTTCCCTTAAACAACCCATTATTCCGGTCAGCAAACTGGCTGCCTGCGACGATAAACAAGCGTCAGAAATTGCTGCACTCCTTAAAAATCGGGTGGTTATTTTACAATTGACTATTCCCAATGAAGCGACCGATGTCCACATAACGCCATTTACATCCGCATTATTAGGCCCACATTTGCTAACGCCGGGTGCCCAATATTTAGCCGATGCGGTTGAAACTTTACTCATGAATGATCACCCGCGCGAACCCGCGCCGTGGTTTAAATGGACTGTATTATGGATAGCGGCCTGCTTAGGCGTTTATGCCAGCGTTTACTTGAGGCATCACTATTGGCTGTGGGTGATAGGTGTTTTGCTATTCTTGGTGATGGCGGCGCTGTGTTTTTTATCGCCTGTTACTCAACTTTGGCCAGTTGGCGCAACACTGTTGACGTTTATCGTCGGTGGACTGGAAGGGATTACGCTGCATTTATTGATTGGCTTTAAAGAAGGTCGTCTGATGATGCAGTACATGCCCCAGCAAGTCCATACGCTGTTGCTGTCTTTAAAGGAAAACGAACGCTTTTGTAACCAGCGTCATCAAGTTATCGTCCTCATGAGTGATTTAACGGGTTATACCGCTGTAACGGGTATACTCAAAGAGCCAACCTATCTTATTGAGTTGATGAATGATTATCTCAACGAAACGTCCTATATCCTGCAAAATAATTATGGTGGTTGGTTGGAAAACTATGTTGCCGATATGGTTTGTTATTATTGGCCTTTTAAAAACAGCAACGAAAGCCAAGCCTACCAGAATGCCTTGCAAGGGGCGTTAGCATTATCCGCATTGCAAAAGCGTTTTTTTACTGATCTGCCCGTGCGCTACCAAACTAAATTTGATGATAAGGTGTTACACAATATTAGCCGTGTTATCGATGCGGGTATTGGTTTGTCGTCGGGTACTGTCGTCATGGGAGATTTAGGCCCCAAACGTGGCGTAAGAAAGTTTGGCATACTGGGTGACCCTGTAAATTTAACGTCGAGGGTGGAAAGTCTGACCCGCTATTTCAATACCGAAATCATCATAACCGCTGATTTTTTAAGCACGGCTAAATTATTAGCTTATCCAGCCCGACGCTTAGGTTGTTTTCGTGTTAAAGGCAGGGAGCAGGCAGAAATGCTTTATGCAATTGGTTTTGCGGATGACCAACGCTTTCAGGCTGATATGATTATGGCATGGGAAGGCTGGTTGTTTTATGCAGAGCGTGGTCGACTAAACCAACAAGATTGCCCAGATATTTTTAAGTTAGACCAAGATTCCTTAAGAAAATGGCAGGCCAATAATTTATTGCATAATGGTGTGTGGGTTTTAGATTTTAAATAACCTCAGTCCAATATAAAAAAGCAGTTTAAACTCACTCAACTTACGACTACCGAGTTAATTTGCCATTTAATATACCCGCCGCCACAATGACAGGTGAAAGTACTGGGCTGAACGGCGGTGAATAAGCCAAATCAGCATTTTCCAGATCGGCACACGTTAACTTTCCAAGGAGCGCGGTTGCTGCAATATCAACCATTTTATCGACGGTACCACAACCAATCACTTGAGCGCCCAATAGCCTGCCATCCCTTCGATCAGCAATAAGTTTTAGAGTGAATTCTTGCCGACCTGGATAATAACGCGCACGGTCTGAGCCTTTCATTACAATAGATACCGGCTCAAAACCGGATTCCTGTGCTGCTTGTTCCGACAACCCCGTTATGGCTACTGTCAGATTAAAGGTCTTAAATATGGCCGTTCCGAAAACACCTGGAAAATGCGCGTTGCCACCTGCAACATTTTCACCAGCAACACGGCCTTGCAAATTGGCAATATCGCCCAATGGCATCCAGATTGGCATCCCTGTTACTCGGTTGACCGTCTCGCAACAATCACCGGCGACAAAAACACCGGGAATTCGCGTCTCCATCCTAGAATCAACGGCAATCGCCCCCGTTGAGCCGAGTTCAATACCGGCGGCTTTCGCCAGTTCAACATTGGGTTTAACGCCAATAGCGATGACAACCAGGTCGGCGGGTATCATTTTACCGGATTCTGTCTCGATAGCGGTGACCTTGCCATTTTCACCGTGCAGCTTGGCGAGGCCATCGCCAAGCACTAATTTAACTTGGTTTTCAAGCAAATGGTCATGAACAAGCTGGGCCATTTCAGCATCAAACTTGGGTAAAATACGTGCTGCTTTTTCGACAATCGTGATTTTAATGGCGAGTTCATGAAAAGCCTCTGCCAGTTCCAGCCCGATATAGCCAGCACCTATAATCACCGCCTGTTTAGGCAGGAAGGTCGTTAACACTGTTTTAAATCGGGTCAGATCGCTGATATTGCGCAAAGTCAGGACTCCTTCCAAGGTTATGCCCTCAACGTTTGGCACAATCGGACATGCACCGGTTGCCAAGATCAGGCGATCATAATCAACCACTGCATCAACATGTGTTATTAGATTTTTTACTGTGAGTTGTCGTCTAGCTGTATCAATATGGGTAACACGGTGACGGATAAATACCTGGATACCCTCTTTTGCAAAGTCTTCAGGCTGACGGATAACGACTTTGCGTTCATCATCAATGACACCACTGATAACATAAGGCAACCCACAGGCGGAATAAGACACTTCAGCCTCGTCCTGATAGAGGATAATTTCATTATTTGGGTCAACCCGATGCGCTTTTGCGGCCGCTTTAGTGCCTGCGGCAACACCGCCTATGATAATAATTCGCATAATTTCCCCTTCCTCATTACCTGTTATTTAAACCGCGCGGTGGCTAGTATTTAACCAATCACCCTTACCGGAAAAAAAAGCCGGTTCGCCGCCAGTGTGCACAAAAATTATTTTTTTGGCATCAAATTGTTTGCTTTGTAGTTCGTGTAGAAAGCCGGCCATTGCCTTTCCGGTATAAACCGGATCCAGTAATATGCCTTCTGTACGACCGACCCGCTTTATTGCTTCGGCAGCTTCAGGGCTTGGGATGCCATAGCCTTGGCCAATAAATCCGCCATGCACTGGCGTATCGGAGACACCAAAAATCCAGTCCAGTTTCAACAATGCAGCTGCTTCGGTAGCTAAATCAGCAACTTGTTGACTGACCTGTTCCGGTTCACGGCTGACCGTGTAGCAGTGCATTTTCCAAGGCAGATTTAACAACTTAATGCCCAGCAACCAACCGGCGTAGGTTCCTCCAGACCCCACTGCCAGCACAACCGCATCCGGTTCCAGGCCTTGGGCAAGACATTGCTGATAAAGCTCGAAGACAGCCAGCACATGCCCAAACACCCCCATAACACAAGCACCGCCGCGTGGAATCGCATAAGGGCGCTGGCCTTGCTCGCGCAGTTTTACCGTTACCTGTTGAATGTGTGTATCGACCGATGCCCGATCATCGTCATGGGTAAAATGGAAGGCAGCCTCCAGCATTTTGGTGACACGGTAATTTCCATCCACCGTTGCCGGTGGCTTGCCCCAATAAACCGCCGTGCAACCCATTCCGGCATAAGCCGCCACTGCCGCCGTCGCACGCACATGATTGGATTGCACACTGGCACCGGTTACCAACCAATTTGCATTTTTGGCCAAGGCATCGGCCAGCATGACTTCCAAGCCGCGTATTTTATTGCCGCCCAAACCGAAACTGATCAAGTCATCGCGTTTAAACCAGAGTTCAGTGCCATCAAGCGTTTCTGACAATCGCTTAGCCCGCATGAGCGGGGTTGGGTAGTGCGCGAGAACATGACGGGATATTTGCGTAGTGATGCGTTCGATAACTTCGTGTCGATGACGATTTTCACTTTCTGAAATCATGGCAGTCATCCCATCAAGGTAAATGGAGCTGTGCGATGACTTGATCGACCATATCCGCACAAACGCCCGTGCTGTATTCAAGATCAAATAACTTATCTATCCCAGCCTGATTGAGAATGGCACTGATTTGCTGATGATCGATGAGCGCCTGCTTAAGATGCAGTCCTTCGATCTGGGCTTGCAGGGTTACTTCATAGACGAGCTGATGTGCGCTTTGTTTGCCCAATGTCTTGGCGAGGATCAACATCACCGCCTCGGCATGGACAAAGCCGTTGGTCGCCATAATATTGGCGTGCATACGCTGCCGGTTTACCTGCAAGTCCTTGAGTAGCTGCTTGAGCAACACCAATGATTTGCCGGTGGCCAGGGTTGCATCAGGAATAATCAGCCATTCGCCTTTCCATGAACGGCCATCCCGTTCATGGCTATGTACCAGATTTTCAGCCATGTGTGCGGCGTGATGCCTGACCACCCGCGACAAGGTGCCAAGATGTTCGGAAATTTCCGGATTGCGTTTCTGCGGCATGGTAATGCTGCCCACTGCACCGCTGACAAAGCCTTCACTCAACTCAGCAATTTCAGGCCGTTGCAGGCAGGCTATTTCCTGGCCGATACGGTCACCAAGCGAAGTCATCATCGACATGACGTTCAGCCATTCGGCATAGCGGTCGCGGGTGCTAGTCCATGAGATTGCGGGCGCATTTAGACCTAAGCGGCGCATGACTTCTTTTTGTAAGGCCAACGCCTGCGAACCGAGAGAAGACAGGCTACCTACACCACCACCGAGCTGTCCTACGCCAAGGCGCGATTTAAGTTCAGATAGACGCTGGCGATGGCGCTCCAGCTCATCCAGCCAGGTGGCAGCCTTAAAGCCAAAGGTAATCAGCAAGCCTGGTTGGCCGTGTGTGCGGCCACACATGACGGTATGTCGGTGCAGCCTGGCCAGATCGACCAGGATTTGCTGTATTGCAGTTATTTGCCCGACAAAGTGGCCATACACTTTCAATAAGGTACGGACAGTGTGGGTGTCGGTAATATCCTGTACGGTTGCGCCATAACACAGCCATTCGCCGCCTGTAGTGCCGCACCGATGCTGGACCGCATTGATCAATCCCATCAGGGAATGGTTGGTTTTTGCAAAACCCTCACCGACTTCTATTAAAAACGCTTCGTCTATTTGCAGGTTTTCGTAAGCCGTTTTTATCTCTATCGCGGCTTGCTGTGGGATCAAGCCAAATTCAGCCTGCACTTCTGCGATTACAGTCATGACTTCAAACCAGCCTTTGACTGTGTTTTGTTCGGCAAACAGGGGGCGTAGCTCGGGGTCAGCCCAGGATGAACCATAAATTGTGGAATCGCTTATATGGACTGAATCTATCATTTGTTGAGCTCTTTTTAAGCCGTTAGCTGTGGTGAATCAAATCCGCCGCCTTTTCCGCAATCATGATGGTCGGTGCATTGGTATTGCCGCTGACAATAGTCGGCATAATAGACGCATCGACCACCCGCAAACCACTAACTCCATTGACGCGTAACGTTGGGTCGACCACCGCCGTGGTATCGATTCCCATGCGGCAGGTCGAGGTCGGATGCCAGGTGGTCGATGCCGTGCGCCGCACAAAATCTGCCAAACCGGCCTCATCGCGGATATTGATGCCCGGTGACAACTCTACGCCCCTGATATCGTCAAACGCATGCCCATACAAAATTTCAAGATTCCAGTGCACACCCGCCACCAAACAGCGAAGATCATCAGGATCGCTAAAATAACCCGGATCGATACGTGGACGGTCTAAAGGATCAGCGGAAGACAGCGTAACCTGGCCTGTGCTACGTGGCCGGTTGACGTAAGCGGTCAGCGCCATGCCGTGACGGCTCACCTGTCCAGCCTCAGGGTATTCGGGCGTTAAATTGCCGAATAAAAACAATTGCAGGTCGGGATAAGCCACATCAGGACGGCTGTTGACAAAGCAGCCCGCTTCCAGAAAATTTGAGGCCAAAGGGCCCGTTTTGCTGGTTTCATAAACACGCGCAGCCGCTGCTTTGTCTTCGCCAGGTAACGGCGCAAAAGTCAAGGGCTGTGTCAGCTCGCAGCGCACGCGGGCATGGATATGATCTTGCAGGTTTTTGCCGACTTCCGGTAAATCCACCCGTACTGGAATAGCGAGTTTTTCAAGTTCAGCAGCCGGACCCAAACCCGACAGCATCAGTATGTGCGGCGAACGGAACGCCCCGGCGGACAAAATAACCTCAGCGCCAGCATAAGCTTGTTCAACGCTGCCGAAACGCAGGTATTGCACGCCGATAACGCGATGCTTGTCGAAC
>NZ_FUKJ01000124.1 GCF_900163745.1 Crenothrix polyspora | reverse complement strand
TTGAGCATTCAGGGGAAACCAGATGATCTTTTTGGCTGCTGAGCAATAGCACCGGCTGTGTTGGCTTTTGTTTGCTGGGTCGGTAAGTTGCAGCCGCAGTGATTTGGCGCAGACTATTTTTCATGCTCACCGGTCGCTGCTCCTGAATTTTTGTCCATTCGGCAGCAATCAGGCCACCGACATCCGTGCGGTTGCTGACCAGCTTTAAAATAGCCGCCTCCCGCTGGTAGAGATTTGACTCCAAAAATAAACCCAGGAACTGGGGGTAACTTCGCCAACGCAAGCGCTGATAAAACGGGCTTAGGTTGGCAAAGCTGGTATTCAGCAACACTGCGCCGTTTATATCTTCAGGATACCTTTGTAACCAATCCCAGGCCACCATACCGCCCAATGAATAAGCCAGTAGCGTGAGCGGCTGTTCCAGCATTCCTTCGTTTAATGCCTGCTGTCGAACATGGTCTGTAATGGCTTCAATACTGTTTGGGCTAGCCTGTTGATACAAACTTCCCGTGCCGGGCAAATCCAGCGTATGAACACGGGCTTTCGGTAAAACCCTTTGTAACATTGCCGGAAACTCACCCCAATGCTCAACTTCACGCGATAACCCACGCAGTAATAACCAGTTGTTAGCCAAATTGTTGTTAGTCATACCACAGCCTCAATGCCTGTTGATGATAGATGTCTCGTTGCGCCAAGTCCAGACCCGCCCAAGGCTTAGGATAAAGCACACTGCGGTGCAAAAAATCCAGCAAGGTAAAATGACGGCGCAGTACGCGTTGTTGTCGGTGCGGCAACACGGGATGGAATAGGCCGTGCCGATGAAACAAGTGCAGCGGATTTTTTCTAAGCCATAACCAGGAACCCATTTCCAGGGTTAATGGTATGAACAGGCGCTGACTGTCATTTTGCTGCATAAATTCGTCATACAAATAATCCCACAAATCACCATTGATGACATACTCCAGGCTCATGGGTTCAATTTTGTAGATATGGTGCGGATAGCAGCGGTCAAACAGCTGTTTTAATGCGAAGGTCTCGACGATAGAGCTAAACGGTTTTTTACAGGATGCGTAGGGAAACCATAAACGATCACGAATACCGAAACCGGAATGCAAATCCAGTGCTATCGATACGGGGGCATTAAACAGTTGTTGTCGTACAACCTGGCACAACGCGCTGGCTTCGGCCTCCATTGCTGACGTATCGCCCCGATACCAAGGCAATAGTGGACTAATGCGTTGGCCACTGTAAAGTTTGGTATTACCTAAGCCTTCTATGGGCGCGTTACGCATCAGATCCACGTTATTGCCGTTGCTGCGTGTGCCGCGATAAACGCCAACTGGATTAACGATAGGCATAAACACCAGGCGCGATTTTTCCAATCGGCTATTAAACTCTTCATCCCAATCCAGCAATTGGGTGAGAGTTTGCAAATAAGCCATAATCACTTCCGAGCCGATTTTTTCCAGGCCATGTACGCCACCGAAGATGCCCAGCACCGGTACGGTGGGTTGTGTGGAGCCCAGGATGATGCAGTAAATTGGAAGCTTTTGGCCACGATAGCTGATGCGCTCAACAATTTGCACCTGCGCTCTATTGCCAAGTTGATCGATCAGTGCTTCGAGTTGTCGCAGCTCTGGGAAAACGTTTTCGCCCATCAAACTCAGCTTGCCAGCGACTTTTCAATATAGCGATGGCGTTTTTTTGGGGCTATTTTGTCGATTTCAACCATGATTAAACTGTCAATACACTGGTTAAAGTCGGGATCGACATTAAAATCGATGAAATGACAACCCTTATCAACACACAGTTCCACGTATTGCTTATAAAGCGTCGGCACTTTTACACCCAGTTTCTTGAGCTCACTGTTAAGAATTTTAAAGCTGGTGGAATAATCACCGTTGAACTCACTGACGGCAAACTGACTGGATTGCTCAGAAATAACAAATGGCGTTTTCGCTTTTGTTTGCAGCAGTTCTGTTCCAAATTGCTGTTGATAAAATCCTACAATCAACTCTTTGGCCAACTGCGGATAGGCATTGCTGATACTGACCGGCCCGAACAGATATTTAATATCCGGTTGCTCGCGCAGATAAGCGCCTATGCCATACCAAAGATATTCCAGGCTGTGTTGCCCCCAATAACGCGGCTGCACAAAACTGCGTCCAAGTTCGATACTGTACGGCAATAGTGCTGCAAATTCACCGCGCAAATCAAACAGGGTTTGCGTGTAAAAACCTTCCACGCCGTGTGTCGCCATGATTGTAGGGCCTGCTCCAACCCGATAAGCACCGACGATTTCCAGGTCCTTGTCGTCCCACAAAACAATATGCTGGTAATAGACATCGAATTTATCCAAATCCAGGGCAAAGCCGGTGCCCTCTTCTACGGTTCTAAAGGTCAGCTCCCGCAGCCGTGCAATTTCCTGCATGACGGGGCAATCATCCTTAAACCGGTAGAGAAATATTTTTTTGCCGTCACGGGTTTCACCGAGAAGTTGCGAGCGGTACAGTTGTTTTTTTATGGCCTTGGTGTCACCAGGATGGACAACCGTTTCGACGGTTTCGAACAAGGGTTTCTGGGCTTTCTTGCCTAAATTCAGGACATGCTTTCGAAATTGGCGACTGAGGAGTTTGTTGCTGCCTTTGGTGTCAAAAAAAGCACTGGCTGGAATGGGCGCACCGATCTTGAATTTGATTTCCTGATTCTTCTTGTTGAACATTTCACTGACCAGCAAGAAGGTGCCCAAGGGTTTATACAACATCGACAGGCTATAGAACAATGCCGAGTTTTTCGCTTTGATATAAATGGGCAAGACGGGGCTGTAGCTCTTTTTGGCCAGCTTGATAAATCCGCTTTGCCATTGGCCATCGACAATGCCTTTAGGCGTTATACGCGACACTTCACCCGCTGGAAAAATGATAAGCGCCTCATCATTTTCCAGGGCGTTCAGCATGGTTTTATAAGCGGTTCTGAGATTTTTTTTGTCGGTTAATACGTCCACCGGCAAAAATACCGATTGTAAATGCTCCATGTGCAATAACACACGATTGGCAACAATGCGCACATCAGGTCGTACCGAGCGGATCAGCTTAAGCAAGGCTAATCCGTCCAGCGTGCCAAGCGGATGATTGGCAACAATCAGCAAACGCCCTTCCGAGGGTATATTGTTAAGCGAGTCGCCGCTAACCTGATAATTGAACTTGAAGTGAGTCAATAATTTGTCAAGAAACGCAAAGCCGCGTAAATGCTGGTGTTGAGCGATAAATTCGTTGAAGTTATCCTCATAAATCAGCTTTTTTAGGGCTTTGACAATGAGCTTGTTGTCTTTACCAAATTTTAAATTCGGGTAAATTTCTTGCAGTATTCTTTCTGCGTCAATCATGGCAAGACCGTTGTCCGTATTGGGTCTTGGCAGTATATGGCCAAAATATGACAGTGAAGTGACATGTGAATATCTCTAGTCCAGAGAACTCAACGGTTTTTTCAGTTGGCCATAGGTGCGTCAAGAAAACTGGGAAAGTTTTCTTTGACAGATATATTTTTGTAACTACTCAGCCGTCCAAAAGATAGGCTAAAGCGTTTTTATCTATCCACGGAAAGCACAAAAAACACGGAAAAGTGTGGATGTTTTGTCGCAAGAAAATTATTGCCGAAAACTTTTTGTGTCTTTTGTGCCGCTTAAAAGCGCCTACTTTTGGTTTCCGTGGACTTTGTTGTAACATCAAATGAGTAGTTACAAACTTTTAATTTAAATTAAAGTTAAACTTTTTCGTGGCTACGCCATTAGTGGCTTTACCATTGACCATCTTGGGTTTAAATCTAAATTTCTGGATGGCAGTCAAGGCCGCTGCGTCAAATATGCCGGGAGGCGAAGCGCCGACAACATGGGCATTGGTCACTGCCCCTGATGCTGTCACAGTGAATTCTATTTTAACCCAGCCTTCGATATTCCGGCTTCTTGCCCGCGGGGGGTAAATGGTTTTTGCCTGTGCCAATTCAACCACGCCCGACGAGACATTGTTGCTGTCATGTCCGGCATTACCGGTTTTTTCAGCGGACTTTCTGACAGCCGATTTTGATGCTGAGGTTGATGATGTCGGCGCATAAGTCGGTGGAGTCCATTTTTTAGCAGTGCTGGCAAATGTTGTAGGGGCTGGTGTCATTGTTGGTTTACGGGTCAATACAGGCTGTGTTCGTGGCAGTTCTGCCGACTTGTGGACGACAGCTTTCGGTTTAGGGCGTTCGATGGGTTTTTGTACCGGTTTTGGCTTGGGTTGGTCAAGCTGTTTATGCACAACCGGTGTTTTTTCTTTAACAGGGGGTTTACCGGCTTTCTTTTTGGGTGGAATTTTTTTAGGCGGCGCAGGTTGTACAACTTTGGGTTCTGGTTTCGGCTCTGGCTTAGGTTCTATTTTGGGTTTTGGCGCTAAAATAACTTCCACAATCTTGAGTGCCTTGGCTGGCTTAACCGTATCTGTCGGTTGCAATAACCAGATCATACCGATGATATGCAGCAACACCACCAAAATAGCCAATAAGCCAAGTAGGGAGCGATGATTTACCTCGCTAGCCAATACTGTCAATAAAGAGGCTTGTTTTACGTTTTGGGGGGTAGATGTCATTGAAATTCAGCTAGTTCGTTGAGCCAAGGCAGCGAAACCCAGTGTATGGGAGTCACCGTCGCAAACGTTAATGATTTTTTTCCTAAGATGCCGCATAGCCAAATAACCCAGCAATAAATAATACCACCGGATCGATAATTGGGTGAAACAGGCCAAGCATTAAAAAAATCAAAGTGCCAATGAATAATGGTGTTAATGCGCGTAGCGAAAAATCCTGTTTGCGCCATAAATAATGAAACAATAGCCAGGCTACGCCCCAGACAATCAAGGCGAGCGTTTCTTTGCCACTATAATTGCCAATACTGCCATCAGGCCCAGTACCGGTAGAGCCAGGCATCCAGTAACCATAAGAATGTATCATTTGATCCAGGCCTTTGGTCAACCGCGATACATGGTGTGTAACCACCAGGGTGAATAAGCCCAGTAACGCCGATAAGGTTGCAGCAACAATAGGCCCTGAATAAAGGGGCATTTTTAGCTCCGAATCATCTAAATGATCGCTCTTTGGGGCGTGATTTGAGTTTGATTGATGAGTCTTCATATTATTTTCCTTAAACAAAGCGCAGTTTTGCCAAAATTAACCCAGATACAAAGCCCAGCATTAAAAAGAACCATGAGGTCATCATGATAATGGCAATAAATTGCTTCATGTCGTGCCGTAAATGGATATGATCCTTGTAATAAAACAGTGTAAAAGTAGCAACAACCATCAATGGAAACGGAAATAGCGATACAAATTCTTTGAATTCCATCAATACGTTATGGAAATCAGGCACATTTTTTAATATCCAGTCCCTTGGGCCATCCTGTCCACGATAGCGCATGTATATCCAGTTACCGCTGACTGCCCCCAGAAAGTTGAGCAGTGTTGCTGCGGCCGTCCATTTTCTGAGTGATTTATAGTTGGTTCTGGCACCACGCAGCAAAAAATAGGCACGGTGCGTTATAAATGTACCGACAACCAATGCCGAAATGGCACTAATACCATGTACCGCAGCTTTCAATGCGTACTGGGTTGGAAAAAAAAAATCCAGCCCGCTGACCATAAGGAGCAGCACCAAGGCACAGATAGCTTGGAAGCGTATTAAAAATTTGGTGAGTTGATGGGCATCAATAGCCGGATGATCCATAGCGTATTACCTGTCTTTGGTTAGATAAATATTGGTATTGTGGATTTAAAAATCATATTTAAAGCCCGCTTGCACAAGACGCGGTGAGCCGGGCAGGATACCACGGACACGGTCGACGATATAGGTGTTGTCGAGCATATTTTTAAGCGACACGTACAAGGTCAGTTCCTTTTGAACCTTATAAGACGTGGAAAAATTGACCACCACATAGTCGTTGATTTTGCCATATTGCCCCGATAGGGCGGCAGGGCTATTGGCACCGTTGGGATGATCTGCACCGCTATTCAAGCTTCTAAAATCAGCAAACTGGTCAGCGACAAAAACCGTTTCAAAATGCGCATCAAAGCCGTTGGGATGCGAATAACCCAGCGTAGCTGTCAGTAAATGCTCCGGCGTATAAGGCAAACGCTTACCCGATTCTGAACCTGCCACATTACCGCCAGGGCAAGCAGGTGATACAGTACCGTCAGACAACGGCATACACTGGAAAGGCGATGTGCTTTGCGCGGTCGGCAACCAGGTATAGGCAATTTGCAAGTACGGATTATGCTCCCAGTTAAACATCTCTCCGGCATCAATACGGTTCATAAACTCAATGCCTTCAAACAATGCCTTGCCTTGTGCCACCGGCGTGTCGTTGCCGCCCACCGTACCGAGTACCGTTAACGCATCAAAATCATTGCGAAAATAGGTCAATTCGGTTTTCATGCCAGCCATCGGTTGGCTACGCACACCCAATTCATAGTTCCAGCTTTTTTCTGCACCAATTTCGACGCTCTGGCCATTGGCATACACGCTGTCTTCAACGCGCGGCGGCGCAAACCCACGGTGCATGTCAAAAAACAGGGTGGCTTCATCAATGGGCATATAGGTCATCGCAAACGATGGCAACACTTCGGTGAGTGAGGATTGTCCTTGCTTGCCGTCAGGGAGATTATTTCTACGTTGGTAGCTGACCGATTCAACCCGCACACCGGGCGTAACCGTCCAATCGCCCCATAAAAAGCGGTTTTGGGCAAATCCCGAATAGGCATCTGCGAAACGGTCATTATTTTCTATGATATTGCCGGTGCGGGCAGTCGGACTGTTACCGTCCACTGTTAATCGGTTTTGGGTTTCAAAATGGGCGCGGTAACC
>NZ_FUKJ01000228.1 GCF_900163745.1 Crenothrix polyspora | reverse complement strand
ATAAATTACGAAACTTACTCTGTCCTTTGCACGTATGGTTTTTTTACAAACGTAGAGTTATTAAAGCTATAGATAAATCATTTGAACATGAGATAAACGCAAGAAGAATAAATGAATTCAGAGAAATTGTAGAATTTAATCTAAATGAAAAAAGTTTTCAGGTATGGAGCAATCTTTCTAAAATTAAATTAGATGATGACAACGGTATTAATAATCTTTTAGAAGCAGATATTGATGAGATTGTTGATTTTCATTTTTTTCGTGCAACTTCATCTTCAGTTAAAGGGGCGATAGAAAAAAATTTGTTATCGAGATGTACAAAAAATAGGGTAATTTCTGATATTATTTTTAAAATTTTTCCTGAAGAACCTAGAAATGTTAATGAAGTTTTCTATTGTCATGCGTTAAGCATACTAATAAAAATTGAAGAGCAGAAAATAAATGTAAGTTGCCTTCCATCATGGCTAACAAAAAATCCAGATAATATTCATGAAGCAATATGTCGTTTGATAAGGCTTTGTTTAAATAATTTTCAAGATGATATAGAAAGAAAAATTATTCTTCTTGCAGCTATTACCTATAAACGTATTTTTAAAATACTTACTATTATTTTGCCAGATATAAAACAGTTAGCGAATATTCAACATCTTATAACGCGTTATAGTAGCCCAGAGTTTTGTTTAGAACAACTCCTATCATGTCCAGAGCGTAATATTATTAATAACAGAAATGGATTGAGTATATTTGCCACATCAAATTTTGTATCTATATGTAGTGTTGAAAATAAATTTAATCAATATTCAGCTAGGCAGAATTTGCAGAAATTATGGAAACTTGAAGTTGATCTTCTTGATGAAACACCAAATTATTTACAACTTCTTAAGGAATCTAAAAGCTTTGACGAAGTCTCTCCGATAGAGGCCTATGGTGTTATTTATGATAATTTGGGGCATCGTTGTTTAAGTCTTATTAAAGATAGTGAAAAATGGAAGTCTTATGCTTTTGATAACCATAAAAATGAAATAGACTTTATCGAAAGTTCGGCTAAAAATAATACACAGCTATTGGCAGATAAATTTTTTTTTGGTGATATAAAAATATTTAATCGTATTGCTAGTGGGTATGGTTTTGAAAAATATGGATACTTACTTTAATTTGTTTTGATTGCAAGGATAAAATAATGAATGCAACACAACTGTTAAATGATATAGAACAATTGCCCACTGAAGCGCAACATCAAATAGAGGATTTCATAGCTTTTATTAAATCGCGCTATCAATCGACAAATAAGACAAAATTATCAGATGAAGAATTTGTCGGTATGTGGAGTGATCGTCCAGAAATAACGAAGGGCGATAAGGAAATTGATCCCGCTGAGTTATTTAGTATATGGGATGGACAACCTAGAGATTTATCGAATATTAGAAAAGTAGCTTGGCAACGTTCGGAATTAGAATAGTTATTTTATATGACACCAAAGTTTTTACGTATGCCAAATATCAATATTTACACTGTTTAAGCAATTACAAAACAATTGGAATTTTCATGCTCAGTATTAAAGATTTAACCGTCAATGTTGGCGACAAACAAATTCTCAAAGGCATCAACCTTGAAATTAAGGCCGGCGAAATCCACGCCATCATGGGGCCTAACGGTTCTGGTAAAAGTACCTTGTCGCACGTCTTGTCAGGTAAAGCGGGGTACGATGTCACTGGCGGTTCGGTGATGTATCAGGGCAAAAATTTACTGGATATGATGCCTGAAATTCGTGCCAGAGAAGGCGTGTTTTTGGCTTTTCAATATCCGGTGGAAATTCCCGGTGTCAGTAATATTTATTTATTGAAAGCCGCACTGAATGCTATCCGCAAGTATCACGGCTTGTCGGAAGTGGATGCGATGGATTTTCTAACTTTGGTTAAACACAAGGTTAAATTGCTGGAAATGGATGAGAAATTTCTGTATCGCGCCGTCAACGAAGGCTTTTCCGGTGGTGAAAAGAAACGTAATGAAATTCTGCAAATGGCTATTTTAGAACCCAAGTTGTGCATACTCGATGAAACTGATTCTGGACTCGATATTGATGCGCTAAAAGTGGTTGCAGAAGGGGTTAACTCCTTGCGATCCAACGACCGTGCTTTTGTCATGATTACCCATTACCAACGTCTGCTGGATTACATTAAACCTGACTTTGTGCATGTGTTGGCGCATGGACAAATTGTTAAATCGGGTGGCGCTGAACTGGCCTTGGAACTGGAAGAAAAAGGCTATAGTTGGGTAGAAAATCAGGTGGTCGCGTAATGAGCGCTGTAGCAACCAGTCGCTATGTGGCCGAATATGGCGCATTAGCACCAACTTTACCAGGGCAATCCTTGCCGTGGTTACAGCAGTTAAGACGTGATGCATTAACCAAATTTTCTGCAAACGGCTTCCCATCGCCACGCGAAGAAGAATGGCGTTATACCAATGTGTCTGCGATTGAGAAGAGGTTATTTACACCTGCGTTAAAGCAATCGTCCGGTCAAGTCGATGCCGATTGGTTGAAAGCACAGCAATTGGATGATGCGTGGTCTGTGGTATTGGTCAACGGCCATTTCTCCACAGAGTATTCTCAGTTAGATAGTTTGCCTGACGGCGTTACTGTCATAAGTATGGCGGATGCCTTGGTAGAGACGCAAGATTTTGCGACTCTACTCGAAACCCATTTGGGACATGCGGTTAATAATGCTGAACACAATTTGGTAGCTTTTAACACCGCCTGGTTTAGCGAT
The DNA here is from genome assembly GCF_900163745.1 of Crenothrix polyspora. Classification (GTDB taxonomy): domain Bacteria; phylum Pseudomonadota; class Gammaproteobacteria; order Methylococcales; family Methylomonadaceae; genus Crenothrix; species Crenothrix polyspora_B. The sequence goes on along the minus strand of NZ_FUKJ01000228.1, from coordinate 12,974 downwards.
GGCGTGTTTGTACATGTGCCAGCCAAGCAGGTTTTAACTAAGCCGATACAACTGCTGCATATTGTTACTGAAGCCGATGCAATGGCCACAACGCGCAATGTCATCATGGTTGATGAGCTGGCAGAAGCACAAGTCATAGAAACGTTTGTAGGATTAGATAATGCCTATCTGACCGCCGCAGTCACTGAAGTGTTTGTTGGCCAAAATGCTCATTTGACGTTGACTAAAATGCAGATTGAATCGGAAAAGGCCTACCATTTTGGTGGTACTTACGCTAAGCAGTCGAAGGATGCACGCTTTACCCATCACAACTTTGCTTTTGGTGGATTGTTGGCACGCTGCGATATCCACACCGATTTGGATCAGGCTTCTGAGTGTGAATTGAATGGCTTGTATCTGGGTGTAAAACGCCAGCATATTGATAATCATACCCGTATCAATCACTTAAAACCTCATGCCATTAGCCGAGAAATGTATAAAGGCGTGCTGGATGATCGGGCAAAAGGCGTGTTTCAGGGACGGGTGATTGTGGCGGAAGACGCGCAAAAAACCGACTCGCAAATGAACAACCGCAACCTGTTATTGTCAGATGATGCCGAAGCCGATACCAAGCCGCAACTGGAAATTTACGCAGATGATGTCAAATGTGGTCACGGCGTGACCGTAGGTCAATTGGATGAAAAATCTATTTTTTACCTGCAATCACGCAGTGTGGATGAAGAAACCGCCCGTAACATGCTGACCTTTGCCTTTGCTAACGAGATGGTCGATAAGATCAAGATTAAAAGCCTGCACGACAAAGTGTTGGAACAGGTGCTGGCGCGTTTTCCGCAGGAAGGCGTTGAGAAAGATTGGCTATAAAATATCGGCGACTTGGATGCTGATATCTGGCAGTTGCGATAAGGTAATGATATCGCCCGCGTAAAGGATGGTTTTTTCAACATAAACTTCGCCGCGTGGTTTTTTGTACACTTCCAAGCAGTTGTCGTTCAGGTTTATCAACCAATATTCGGGGATATTATGCAGGGCATACAGACGCAGCTTATGGGTTTGGTCAAATTTTAATGAGCTGTCGGCCACCTCTATAAGCAACAATACATCATCCGTCTTTGGATGACGAGTTGTGTAGGATGTAGCATTTGGCTTCATTAACATAAAATCCGGTTCGGGTTCTGACAGATCTCCTAGTTGGAGTGGATTTTGAGCATTAATCAATGCCTTGTTTGCAATGTGTGGCGCAAAAAGGTTAATGAGACGAATAACATGTCCCGCATGATTGGAGCCTATCGGTGCCATATCTATAATTTCTCCGTTGATGAGTTCTACGCGGCTTCCAGGTGGAAAAATATTAGCTTCGCCCAATCGACGCCATTCATCAAGGTTGGTTAGGTGTTTGGTAGGATTAATAGTAGCCATAGGTGTCAGCAAATCTAATTAGAATCGATATTAAATATAATGTGTTGTGAGTGAATAAGCAACCCATCAAAAACACAATAAACAACTATGACAACATTCCCTGTAGCAAAAATTCGTGCCGATTTTCCTATATTGGCGGAAAAAATCCGTGGTAAAGATTTGGTGTATCTCGACAATGCCGCCAGTTGCCAAAAACCCAATACGGTTATCGATGCCATCAGCAACGTTTACCGCCATGATTACGCCAATATCCATCGTGGTGTGCATACTTTAAGTGTAAGGGCTACTGATAAGTTTGAAGCGGCACGGGAAAAGGTACGGCACTTTATTAACGCCGCCAGTAGCAAGGAAATCATCTTTGTACGTGGCGCAACCGAAGCCGTTAACTTGATTGCCCAAACTTACGGCAGGGCTAATATTAAAGCCGGTGATGAGATTGTCATTACCGCAATGGAACACCATTCCAATATTGTGCCCTGGCAAATGCTGTGCGAACAAATCGGCGCGGTGTTAAAAATTGCACCGATGAATACACAAGGCGAGTTAATCTATGATGCCTTCGAAGCGTTGTTGAATGGCAAAACCAAATTGGTCGCTGTCGTTCACATGTCCAATGCACTGGGTACGATTAATCCGGTTAAAAAGATGATTGATGCGGCTCATGCCAAAGGCATTCCGGTGATGTTGGATGGTGCACAGGCGATTCCGCACATGGCTGTTGATGTGCAAGCTTTGGATTGCGATTTTTATGTGTTCTCTGGCCATAAACTGTACGGGCCCTCTGGCATAGGTGTCATGTATGGCAAGCAGGTTTTGCTGGAAGCTATGCCGCCGTACCAGGGTGGTGGCGATATGATCAAGACTGTGACCTTTGAAAAAAGCCAGTATGCTGGCTTGCCGCATAAGTTTGAAGCCGGTACGCCTAGTATTGCCGATGTGATTGGTTTGGGTGCGGCTATCGATTATTTGAATGACATCGGTATGGATACGATTGCAGCTTATGAGGCCGAATTGCTGGATTACGCGACCGAAAAGGCCAGTCAAATAAAAGGCTTGAGAATTATTGGTGAAGCAGCGGAAAAAGGTGCAATCCTGTCTTTTGTGCTGGATAGAATTCATCCACATGATATAGGTACAATGCTGGACAGTTTAGGGATTGCTATCAGGGCAGGGCATCATTGTGCCATGCCGGTGATGGATTTTTATGGTGTACCGGCAACGGCGAGGGCTTCATTTGCCATGTATAATACCAAGCAAGAGATTGATGTGTTGATGGCGGGTATTACGAATTTGATTGAGGTGTTTGGCTGATGATTTACACGATTAAAGCTTATATACACAACGGAGAAGAGTCCGGTTTTGTCGCCGAATGTGTTGAACTGCCTATTGTGACGCAAGGGCAGACTTTAGACGAGGTGACGTTAAACTTGCGCGAAGCCATTAGTCTGCATTTGGAAGGTGAAGATTTAGCCGCTTTAGGTTTTGCGCCGAATCCACCGATTGTCGTAAATTATGAAATGGCTGCCGTGTGCCAAAGCTAAGGCGATTAACGGCTAAAGAACTTTTAGCTATTTTTGCGAGATTCGGTTTCGCTATTGTTTCTCAGCGAGGTAGCCATATAAAGTTAATGCGTATGGGTGCATGACCAAAAGCAAATATTGACCGTACCTAATCATCCAGAATTGGATAGTGGCACTTGCAAAGCGATTATGCGCCAAGCCAGTCGCTATATCAGTTCACATGAACTGTATCCCCATTTCTATTCTGAATAAATAGGTAGGGAATAATCATGTTTCGAGACCTATGCCAAGAAGTCATTTTTCATTTGCTAAAGTAGTGTCTAAATTTTTTGAAATTAACAGGATACCGCCATGTCAACTGTCATAGCCGAAGTTAAAACTCTGTTAGATCGTCTACCAGAAAATAGCCATTTAGAAGATATTCAATACCATTTGTATGTGATGGAAAAAATTCAGCGTGGTTTGCAACGGGCAAAAGATGAAGGTACGGTTTCGCAAGCTAATGTTGAGCAAAGGTTTGGTGAATGGTTGCTGTAGTTGATTGGTCGCCCGAAGCGATAGAAGATTTGGATTCAATCGTCGGTTATATTGCTAAGGATTCACAGTTTTATGCCAAAGCCGTTGTAAATAAAATCTTGTCAGTTGCCAAAGAAGTTCCAGAGCATCCTTACCTTGGGCGTGCTGTCCCAGAGATCGGTAACGAACAAATCAGAGAGCGTTTTGTTTATAGTTATCGGCTGATTTATAAAATTAACGAAGGCAATATTCTGATTGTTGCCATTATTCACGGTAAGCGGCTGCTGGAAAATCTTGAAGGACGTTTTTAAATTAAGTGATCTGGCTTTGCGAACCCATTACTACCCTAGAATATACAGGATTTAGAGAAAATTCATGTTTGAAGACCTACGCGACCTCTACCAGGAAGTCATTTTCGACCACAACCGCAACCCGCGCAATTTTCGCGTCATGGACAATGCCGACCGCAAGGTAGACGGCTTTAATCCCCTGTGCGGCGACCGTTTGACGCTGTTTCTGAAAATGGATGGCGATAAGATTGTCGATGCCAGTTTCCAGGGTTCGGGTTGCGCCATATCAACGGCATCAGTTTCTTTGATGACAGAAATTATTAAAGACAAAACCGAAGCGGAGGCGGATGCCTTGTTTAAGCTGTTCCACGAAATGACTACCGGAAAAGAGGAACATATCAATCTGGAAGCGGTGGGTAAGTTGGCGGTTTTGGCTGGGGTGCGTGAATATCCGGCGCGGGTGAAATGTGCGACCTTGGCTTGGCATACGTTGGATGCAGCGTTAAAGAATGAAACGCAAGCAATATCGACTGAATAAATGTTTGTAGCTTCACCTTATGCAGGAAAGCTGGCGGTTCTGTACGAAGGTAATGGCGATCTGGCTGTTTTTCAACAGCTTGCAGACCGTCTTGCTGTGCCACTGAAACAGGCTGATGATCCCGTCAAACAAGAAGTTTTTTTTCTAAGCTGGCGCGATGGTTGTTTAAAGCTGATTGATAAGGAACTGCTGAAAAAAGGGGGGTTAACGGTTGAAATTGAACCGCGTCCCGGTGAACAACGTTCCTGGCCTGCACCTAAAGACGGTGCGTTGGCACAAGCTTTGGGACGAAAAACCAAAACCATTGTTGATGCCACTACCGGCTGGGGACAGGATAGCCTGCATATCTTCCGTATGGGTTACGATGTATTGTGTATGGAGCGATCACCGGTTATGGCCGAGTTATTGACTGATGGCTTTACCCGTTTGGAACAACTGGATTGGATGCAGCGTTTGCAATTAACGCCGCCACAGTTACTCACTGGTAATGCCATAGATTTGCTGGCAAATCTGGACGCACAGCCCGATTGCATTTATCTTGATCCCATGTTTCCCCCTAAACGCAAAAAATCCGCCTTGGCTAAAAAATCCATGACAGTATTACGCGATTTATTGGGTGACGATCAGGATAAGGAGCAATTATTTGCTGCCGCGTTACAGGCAACAGGCAGGCGCGTGGTGGTGAAAAGCCCCGATGATGCTGAACCTTTAGGTGGCAAGCCAAACGAAAGTTATCATGGAAAGTTATTGCGTTATGATGTTTATTTTAAAGGGTGATGGATGTCTGATTGGGTAGATGCCGTGGCTGAAAATGCCTTGGCTAATGGCGAACATGCCGTTGTTGATGTGGATGGTACGGAAGTGGCTGTCTTTAAAATAGATGGCCAGTTTTATGCTATAGAAGATGTTTGTAGTCACGACCGGGCGGAAATTGCCAGTGGCGAGCTGGAAGGCGATGTCATTGTGTGTCCAAGGCACGGCGCACGTTTTTGCGTAAAAACCGGCAAAGTGTTGTGCGCCCCTGCTTATGAGGATATTGCTAGTTTCCCAGTCCGTATCGAAAACGGTGCAGTTCAAGTCAGGGATGATCGTTGGGATTAAGTGCGGTCGAATTGAAGGATAAGGGAGCAGGGATATGAAATTACACGATGACAAGCTTCGCGCCTTAGGCTTGGCGGTAATCCAGGTGGAAACACAGGCTATTGCTGCACTGGCAGAACGTATCAATGATGAATTTGTCAATGCCTGCAAGTTGATGTTTAAGTGCTCAGGACGGGTGGTGGTGACCGGTATGGGCAAATCTGGCCACATTGCCGGAAAAATTGCTGCTACCTTGGCCAGTACCGGAACGCCCGCGTTTTTTGTCCATCCGGGTGAAGCCAGTCACGGCGATTTAGGCATGATTACCCAGCAGGATGTGGTATTGGCGCTGTCCAATTCTGGTGAAACTGAAGAGATCGTCAAAATTCTGCCCATCATTAAGCGCTTGGGTGTGCCATTAATTGCCATGACCGGCAATCCAGCATCGACACTGGCGCAAGAAGCTACCGTTCATATCAACGTCAGCGTTGCCCAGGAAGCTTGTCCATTGGGGCTTGCACCGACATCCAGCACCACCGCCGCTTTGGTAATGGGCGATGCGTTGGCGGTATCTTTACTGGAAGCACGCGGCTTTACCCGTGATGATTTTGCGCTGTCGCATCCTGGCGGCAGTCTCGGTAAGCGACTATTGCTCAGAGTTAGTGATATTATGCACGTAGGTGACAACGTTCCAGTCGTGTCGGCATCTGCGTTGATTAGTACGGCTTTACTGGAAATGACCGAGAAAAAATTGGGCATGACGGCTATTGTTGATACTGAACGCCGAGTGGTGGGTATATTTACCGATGGAGATTTACGGCGCATGTTGGCAAAAAGCCTGGATATTCATCAAACGACGATTGCAGAAGTAATGACTGCTGATTGTGCTGTCATCAGTGCCGATATTTTGGCTGCCGAGGCTATGCAAATTATGGAACGCAAAAAAATCAATGCTTTGATTGTCGTGGATGAAGAGCAGCGAGCCGTAGGTGCATTAAATATGCATGATTTGATTCGAGCGGGTATTATTTGATGACACAGACAGACACTGGGCATGATTTGCTGGAAGGCATACGTGAAAAAGCCAAAAAACTGAAATTACTGATTTTGGATGTCGATGGCGTATTAACCGACGGCCGCTTGTTTTTTGATAATCAGGGCAATGAATACAAATGTTTTCATGCACGAGATGGTCATGGCATCAAGCTGTTACGGCAAACTGGCGTGGAAGTGGCGGTGATTTCAGGGCGTAAATCCAATTCTGTGGCGTTGAGGATGCAAAGTTTGGGTATTGAGCATGTGTACCAAGGCTTTGAAAATAAAATTGCTGCTTTTGATGAAATTATTGAAAAAACAGGCATAATGCCCGAACAAATCGCCCATGTAGGTGATGACCTACTGGATTTGCCAATCATGACTAGAGTCGGTTTGGCCATTGCCGTCAATGATGCTAATTTTGCCGTTAAACAACGTGCGGATTGGTGTACGGACTTACCAGGTGGATTGGGTGCCGTGCGTGAAGTATGTGATTTCATTATGCAAGCGCAAGGCAGTTTTGATGATGTGTTGAGCCAATACCTGAAATGAGCTATTTGGAAGGCAAATACAACTATGTCATTGTCGCGGTAATTGCGTTGCTAAGTTGGTGGCTGGTTAAATTAACGGTAATCGACTCGATGAGTTCTCGTGAGGGTGTAGCGCATAGCGCAGATTATTTCAGTAGTGGCTACACCAAATGGGAAATGGCCAAAACCGGCGAGTTAAAAACCAAGTTGCTGGCTGATAAAATGCTGCATTACAAGGACGATGGCACGATACATCTGGATAAGCCGGTGATGTCTTTTTATAATGCCAAAGCACCGCCGTGGGTGATCCAATCAGAAACAGGTATTGTTTCAGCCGATGGTAAAACGGTGTTCTTAAATGGCAAGGCGGTTGTTGATAGAGCCAAGGCGGAAGGCGTTAGTCCTGTGACTATTAATACGTCCAATCTAAAAGTAAATCCGGAAACCAGTTATGCCGAAACAGCCGATTGGGCTGAGTTAATCAGCTCGCCACAACGCACTACGGGCACGGGTATGAAGCTGGTTTATGTTGAACCGATACGTGTGGAATTGCTCGCCAAAGTGCGGGGAAAATATGAGACAAAATAATAAACTAGCCATTTTTTTCAGTATTGCACTGTACAGCGGATTTTATGTTAATAATGTCCAGGCCTTGGAAACCGATTCTGATCAACCAATAACAATCGATTCCAATACCGCGACCTACGATGATAAAACCGCCACCAGTATTTATACCGGTAATGTGATTTCCATACAGGGCAGTATTCACGTTAACTCGGATAAATTGGTGGTTTATTTTAAGGATGGCGATGCCGAAAAACTGGTGTTTACCGGCAATCGCGCCAAATTCAGGCAAACACCTAATGTGGGAGCCAAGGACATTACTGGCGAAGCCTTAACCGGCGAATATTACCCGAAAAAAAATCTACTGGTTTTGATTGATGAAGCGACGGTCTGGCAGGGTACTGGCGCGTATTCCAGTAAACTTATTGAATATGACAGTAAGAATGCGGTTGTTAAAGCAGGCAGCAAAGAATCTGATTCCGCGCGTGTACGTGTTGTTCTGCAACCCAAAAACAAAGCTCAGGCAAAACCGACACCCTAGCTTATGACGAGACTTGCCGCAACACAGTTGGTTAAGACCTATAACAAGCGTAATGTTGTTGATGGTGTTTCCTTGCATATTGATACCGGCGAAGTCGTCGGCTTGCTGGGCCCTAACGGTGCTGGGAAAACCACGGCTTTTTACATGCTGGTAGGGTTAATTAAAGCTGATGCCGGTGAAATTTTGCTAAATGGGGCTATAATTACCCATTATCCCATGCATATTAGGGCAACGAATGGTATCGGTTATTTGCCGCAGGAGCCTTCGGTATTTCGAAAGTTAACCGTAGCGGATAATTTACGTGCGGTGATGCAGATCCGCTCTGGTTTAAGCGAAGGCCAAATAGAATTAGCGGTTGAAGAGCTGCTGGAGGAATTTCATATTCCACATTTGCGTAACCAATTGGCGTTGAGTCTGTCGGGTGGTGAACGTAGGCGGGTTGAAATAGCCAGGGCATTGGCAACGCACCCTCAATTTATACTGTTGGATGAACCTTTTGCGGGTGTCGACCCCATATCGGTGGAAGATATAAAGAAAATCATACAGCATCTGAAAGAACGCGGCATTGGTGTACTAATTACTGAGCATAATGTTAGAGAAACCTTGGCTATTTGCGATAGAGCCTATATCATCAACAACGGTAAGGTTATTGCTGAAGGCGGGGCTAGTGCCATTGTTGCTAACGAGGAAGTGCGCAAAGTGTACCTGGGTAATAACTTTAGTCTTTAAGTTGAAACCGTTAAACATACTGATAACATAATGAAACAATCCTTACATCTACGCTTAGGTCAACAACTGACCATGACGCCGCAACTCCAGCAGGCGATCAAATTGTTGCAGATGTCGACCTTGGATTTGCAGCAGGAAATTCAACAAGCACTTGATTCCAACATGATGCTGGAAATCGAAGAGGATGACAACACGTTTCAGGTCGGTAGCTCCGATGAAATTAAAACTGAAAATCCTGATACCCTGCTCGCTGGCGAAGGCGGTCAGATGGATATCCCTGATGAGTTGCCGGTAGATTCTTCCTGGGAAGATACCTACGAGCAAGCTTTTGAAGCAGGGACCAATAATGCCGAGACTGTCGAGTTTGAATCACAGCGCAGTTACGCCGCCAGCTTACATGAACATTTACTGTGGCAGTTAGCCTTAACGCGATTTTCTGAACGCGACCACGCCATTGCGATGGCTATCATTGATTCCATTAATGAAGACGGTTATTTAATGACCACTCCTGATGAAATTTATCAGGGTTTACAAAGCCAGATGGATGATATTGAATTTGACGAAGTCAATGCCGTCCTACACAGGATACAACAATTTGATCCTACCGGTGTGGGTGCGCTGGATTTGGGTGATTGCTTGCGTTTGCAGTTATTGCAATATCCCGATATAACACCCTATAAGACCGAAGCGTTGCTGGTTGTGTCACAGTACTTGAATTTATTGGCCAGCCATGATCGCACAAAATTGATGGCAGTTACGCGGTTGAATGAGCGGCAGTTAAATACAGTGGTGGCTTTGATTCGAAGTTTAGACCCTAAGCCTGGTGCCAAGATACAGGAATCCGATTCCGAATATGTTATCCCTGATGTCTATGTCATCAAACACCAGGGTGTGTGGCAGGTGAGTCTTAATCCTGAAATAGCGCCCAAGCTGCGGATTAATCCGTTTTATTCCACACTCATTAAACGGGCGGATAACAGTAAAGACAATACCTGTATGAAAGACCATTTACAAGAAGCCCGCTGGTTTATTAAAAGTCTATACAGCCGCAACGATACTTTACTGCGCGTTGCCCGTAGCATTGTGGCAAGACAGCAGGATTTTCTTGAAAATGGCTCCATCGCCATGAAACCAATGGTATTGAAAGTGATTGCTGATGAGCTGGCATTGCATGAATCAACGATTTCCAGGGTAACGACACAAAAATACATGCATACGCCTAATGGTATAGTAGAATTTAAATACTTTTTCTCCAGTCATGTTTCCACTGAAGAAGGGGGAGAGTGTTCATCTACCGCTATCAGGGCGATCGTTAAAGAGCTGGTGAGCAACGAAAATCCAGCAAGACCCTTAAGCGATGATAAGATGGCTAAATTATTACAAGAAAAGGGCATTAATGTGGCTAGAAGAACTATTGCAAAATATCGTGAGGCCATGTTAATTGCTCCGTCCAACGAGAGAAAACGTATTTTGTAGTGTCAAGTACGTCTCAATTCATTCATAAAAAGGAGAGTATTCCATGCAAGTTAGCATTACAGGCCATCATCTTGAAGTAACCGAATCTTTGAAAGTTTATGTTGACGGGAAGTTTGAAAAATTAGCACGTCATTTCGATAATGTTACTGATGTGCATGTTATCTTGAGTGTAGAAAAACTGGTTCAAAAAGCAGAGGCGACCCTGCAACTCAGCGGCGCTAAAATATTTGCCGAAGATCATCAGGAAGATATGTACGCTGCCATCGATGAAATGGTGGACAAATTGGATCGTCAGATTACCCGACATAAAGAAAAAACCGGCAGTCATCGGTAAGGTTCTTAAATAGCATACGGCTCAGGCATTAACTGTCTTGAGCCGTTTTCAAAAAAATATGAAGCTCTTAATTGTTAGTGGTCTTTCTGGGTCGGGTAAAAGTATTGCTTTGGATACTTTGGAAGACTGCGGCTATTACTGCATTGATAATTTGCCAGTGTTATTGCTGGAAGATTTCATTAATGATGTCATGTTGGCAGATAGCAAGACTTACGCGAAAACCGCCATTGGTATTGATGCCAGGAATCAAAGTGCCAGCTTGGTAAACTTCTCCGATAGCTTGGACTTGATACGCAGCAAGGGTATCCACTGCGAAATTATTTTCATGCAGGCTGAGGAGTATGCGCTTTTAAAGCGCTACAGTGAAACACGGCGAAAGCATCCGCTTACGGATGCCAAAATACCGTTAACGGAAGCGATAAAAATTGAAAAGGAGATGCTGAGTCCTGTTTCTAGGCATGCCAGTGTCGTGATCGATACCAGTCGTACCCACTATCATCAATTGCGCGAGCTGATACGAGAGCAGGTTGGCGAGCGTAACATTCAGCATATTTCTTTGCAGTTCCAGTCGTTTGGTTTTAAGAATGGCGTGCCGTTAGATGCGGATTTTGTTTTTGATGCACGCAGCTTGCCGAATCCGTATTGGATTCCTGAGCTGCGTGTATTTTCAGGGAGAGATCAGCCGGTCATTGATTTTCTTAAGAACCAAGTGCTGGTCGAAGAGTTATTTCATGACATCAGCTCTTTCCTTGAGCGCTGGATACCCCGGTTTGAGGTAGAAGGGCGTAGCTATCTCACGGTCGCTATAGGCTGTACTGGTGGTCAGCATCGCTCGGTTTATCTTGTTGAGAGCTTGGTCGAGCGCTTTAAGACTTCATCTTTGAATGTCATCGTGCGCCACCGTGATATGCACTAGTCACAGGGTAGTCAAGAAATAGGTCACGGATAACACTCAATCAAGCCGATACCTTTAAGATTTATTTTTGCCGTTATTATCAGGTAGGATGATGTTGAGCTCCAGTGTTTCCTGGTGTTCATCCTGTTCAAAGTTGATAAAGATGGCATCCTGGGTCACATTGGCATATTTTCGGACAACATTCAGTAGTTCGTCCTGCAACTCAGGAAGGTAAGAAGGTTGATTTTTGGAGGTGCGCTCATGAGCGACCAAAATTTGCAGCCTCTCCTTGGCTAGGGATGCTGAACTGGTCTTAGACGTTTTAAAATAATCCAGCAAACTCATTATTTACCCCCAAACAGCTTTCCAAAAAATCCTTTTTTATCTTCGATGAATCGGTGTGGCTTTTCTTCGCCCAGATAACGTGCGACTATGTCGGCGTAGGCTTGTCCTGCATCACTTTTCTCATCAAGAATAATCGGTATGCCCGCGTTTGAGGCATTTAAAACTGATTTTGATTCAGGAATAACACCGAGCAGATGCAGTGACAAAATTTCCTGCACATCTTCCACACTGAGCATTTCGCCTAATTTGACGCGTTCCGGTGAGTAGCGAGATAACAACAGGTATTCCTTTATGGGCTCCAGGTTTTGTTCGGCTCTGCGTGATTTGCTAGACATCAACCCCAACATGCGATCTGAGTCGCGTACGGACGAGACTTCCGGGTTAGTGACCACAAATGCATCATCGGCAAAATACATCGCCAAATGAGCACCTTTTTCAATGCCGGCAGGCGAGTCGCAAACGATATATTTAAACGTTTTGGATAATTCATCCAGTACTTTTTCAACGCCTTCCTTGCTGAGCGCATCCTTATCACGCGTTTGTGATGCCGGTAAAATGTAAAGTTGGCTACAGTTTTTATCTTTAATCAATGCCTGATGCAGGGTTGCTTCTCCGTTGACGACATTGATGAAATCATACACAACACGGCGTTCACAACCCATGATTAAATCCAGGTTACGCAAACCCACATCAAAATCAATGACGGCAGTTTTGTGGCCTTTTTTTGCTAGGCCCATGGCTATTGCTGCACTGGTGGTGGTTTTGCCAACGCCACCTTTACCTGAAGTTACTACTATGATTCTTGCCAATTGATGCTCCTCCAATAATACGGAATGAATTTTAAAGTTCTTTAATGACTAGAGTATAGTCTTTTAGGTAAATATGTACGGGTTTGTTGTAAATATTTTTGGCTAAATCTTCGCTAATTTTGTAGTTTCCAGCAATTGAAATCAGTTCTGCCTGTAAATGAGTGCAAAAAATACGGGCATCGGTATTGCCTTGTACGCCGGCTAGGGCGCGTCCCCGTAACGAACCGTAGACGTGAATATTGCCTTCAGCCAAAATTTCCGCACCGGGACTGACTTGTGCCAAAACGACCAGATCCCCTTGTGCATAAAGACGTTGGCCAGAGCGTATAGGTTGCGTAATGACCGTGGTCGGGGGA
>NZ_FUKJ01000227.1 GCF_900163745.1 Crenothrix polyspora | reverse complement strand
TTTTTTAATACCATAAGTCATTGAAAAATATGGCTACCTGCAACTAATGAGAAGTTACACAATTACCCATTCAACTTTCTTTAAGGCCACTGCTATAGCTAGAGTTTATGAAGGGTGAGGGCAAACTGTTACTGATCAGACAAGGCTCTCCTGAGCACAATCGAGTGGGCTTACTAAACGTATTCATTTTAAACTGTTTAGCATTAAGCTGTGCTTAACGCTAAACATGGCAATCTGTGTGTTTTTTGTGCTGATCTGGTTAGTTATGGCTATGCGAAAGCCACTAAGTCGACCAAGGCATGACCTGCTGCAACAGGCCACAATGTACCAAACCTGAAGTACCAATAACAGGCAACAAGACTAAAGCAAAATGCCCCCACGATTGCGTGAGGACCCTGCTCCCAATGTGTAGTCGCAAAGATCACCGAAGTGAGTACAGAAAAAGCTTTCATCGAAGGATGGAACTGAACATTTTGATAGAGAAGCCAAGGAAGACCAATAAAAAAAATGCTCTCAACAATTCCCACGGCAATTGATGAGTAAAGCCAAACAACGGTGTGCATTACACCACTGGGGTATGCGTTGAGAAAATTAAAGTAGCCCGTAGGATGATCCAGCAAATACCAGGATAATTGGGTAGCCCAGTGAAAAGCCAAGCCCGCTGAAATGAACATTACCGTCGTTCTGGCAATAAGTGATTGCCAGCGAAGGGCAGACGTATCAAGCCCATAGTGTTTGGGAAAAATCGATGCTTTTTCGGCAAGTAGGATTATTAGCATTATTGGCAGCATCACCCACTGAAAGATGTCAGCCAACCAATAAAGTAAAATGTGGTTTTGCGCAAAGGCCGCCAGATAAATGCCATTGGCCTCCCAGACTATGCTGATCAGCAGCAAAACGAGTGCAACCCATATTCTTTGTCCGTGATTAAGATACATATAAGAACACCTCTGCCGTACAGTTATACGCCATACGGTCACTTTTACGAATTTTAAAAATCTTCTATCCTGCATTTTAATGGATTAGAATTTTTTGTGAGATCAATGCTTGATTGATGACGCACTTTAGATTTATTTAAGTTATTTGTAAATTAATTTTACATTTAACAAGAAATAGACTCTGACGGGTTTAATGACAGTCTTTTTGTCCGGACTAACATCGTCCTCAAAAAATGATAATTGAAAGCGAGCGGGACTTGAATCAAAACAAGTTGCTAACCAGTATTATTTGTAGTTACAATAATACAGATGAACATTACTTTTGAGCCCAATAAACGCGCTAAAACCCTTATTGATCGAGGTCTCGATTTCATGGATGCTACTTATATTTTTGCTGGGCGACATTTCACTATTGTAGATTCCCGCAAAGATTACGGAGAGATTCGTCAAATTACTGTCGGATTTTTACACGGGCGTATGATGCTTGTGGGATGGGTACAACGCGGTGATAACCACCATGTGTTTACAATGAGGAAAGCCAATGAACGAGAAATTAATAATTATCAGGAGCGATTTGAGTAAAGCTGATACTCATATCATACAGCCTGAAGAGTATGACGAACTGCCAGAATTAAATGATGAATTTTTTGAGAAAGCCGATTTGTACGAAGGTACAAAACTTATTAGACGTGGTAGACCTGCGGGAAATAGCGTAAAAGAACAACTGACGATACGTTTTGATAAAGACATTCTGGAAGCCTTTCGTTCTACTGGAAGCGGCTGGCAAACCCGTATGAATGATGCCCTTAAGGAATGGCTAAAAGAACACGTTATAGGATGATTAATCGCGTAAAGTGGGGTTAGTCACAGCGAAAATTAACATTCGTGGTGAAGCTTATTAAGAGCTTTACTCTTGTTATCAAGAGAGTAATTAACTCAACAACGCCCAATACTCATCCTCACTAATCACTTGCACACCTTTTTCAGTAGCGGCGGCAATTTTAGCAGCGCCGACATCCGTACCGGTGACCAAAAAATCCGTCTTGCCCGTAACCGATGTAGCCACTTTTGCACCCAGGCGCTTGGCTTGTTGCGCCATAGTATCGCGTTTGCCATGTATCATCGTGCCCGTAAAAACGATGATTTTACCCGCGATAGGGCTGTGGTTTTGTTGCTGTTCCGAGAGCAGCGGCGTGGTGTTTAAGTTAAAACCCAGTTGATAGAGCTGCTGGAAATCGTCTTTAATTTTGGCCAGGCATTCGACCACAGCGGCAGCGGTTTTATCGGCGAAGCCTTCGATACTGATAATATCATCAACAGTCAGCTGAAAAATATCAGTTAACCGGTAATGCTGAAGCAGTCGCTCACAATTACCCAACCCCATACGATGAATACCAAATGCACCGAGAAAACGCCAATCTTCAATGGCTAAACTTTGGCTGAGTTGGCGTTGTGCCAGCAGGTTTTGTGCGGTTTTTTCACCAAAACCCATGCCGATTAAATCTTCCAATGTCAGCTGGTAAATAGCATACACAGAACCGATCCCCGCAGTATGTAGCTTCTGAATGGTTTTACCACCAAAGCCATCATTATTGGCTAACACCCTGAAAAAATGCTCAATGCTGTTTTCGATTTGTGCAGGGCATTGCGTGGTGTTTAGGCAGTACAGGTAATCGCTGTCCCACGCGAGATCACTGCCACAACTGGGACAGTGTTCGGGAATTTGTGGTGTTTGCGGGGTGATGACACGCTCAATTTTTGGGATAACCTGGCCGCTGCGGGTCAATTCAATCACCGTGCCGACACCAATGCCCTGCTCTTTGACCATGCCGTAATGATGCGCGGTGGCTCTGGAAATCAACGCACCGCTCAATCGGGTGGGTTCCAGTTCCGCGACAGGGTTAACAC
>NZ_FUKJ01000253.1 GCF_900163745.1 Crenothrix polyspora | reverse complement strand
ACAATTCCCCCGTTACCTGATTTGATTCGGGCGACGGTTACCTGTGGGTAATGAGTTGTTACCTTTTAGTATGATACTCATTGTTTAACGCTCCTGGGGTATTTAATCGACATTATTCCTTCCCTGTATTCGAATCGGATTTCTCATCGGCGTAGAGTAAAAGTTAAACCAACTGTAGAACAGCTTAGAAAATTTACTAGGCCATCAAAAAAAAAGGTCACTTTGTGACGTTTTTTGTATTTCACCTTGATAAAAAATGAAGTCATCATTCATTAAAAAAAAAGCGATGTTGGCTTTTTTATACTCTGACAACGCGCTGATTCAGCAATGCTTAGTCACGCTGGGAGAATTCAAAATCAATACCATTACACACAGGGGTCTGTAAAGATCAGACATCCCTTCCCACCAGCAAAACTGTAGAGAAGCTGGGGTGTAAGCACTCACCTCCCCCTTTAAAAAAGGGAGATTGAGGAAGATTTTATTTAATAAATCTCCCCTAACCCCTCTTTTTCAAAGAGGGGGACTGAATACTGACGCTGGGGTTATGTTTTATCTCAACCCAGCCGCTAACGCATTAAGCCCCACCTCATCGATATTTAACCTGTACCGCATTAGCACCCAACAATACTTTCAACTGCCCAATAAGCACATCGGAAGGCAACACTCGCCACTGGTCGCTAAACTGTACATTAGCCTGCTCGGTAGCCGTACTGTAACTGAGAATAACCGGACAAGAACCGCCTGAACAAGGCTGTAAAATGGCGCGTAACTTAGCCATAAACACCTCGGTAGCCAAGGTGTTTTCTGAGGTATTCCAGGTCAGATGAATATGGTGTGCAAAAGCAACGCGAGCCTGATCGATGCTATAAAGCTTGTCCGCACTCAAGCGCAACGTACCCAAATAATCATCAATACCCAACTCACCTTCGGCGACCAACAAACTATCGCGCACAAAAATATCACGATAGGCATCATAAGTAGCGCCAAACGCGGCAATTTCCAGCCGGCCAGTTTTATCATCCAGGGTGGCAAAGCCCATCGTTTTGCCGTTTTTAGTCTGGCGGGTACGCACTTCCACCACCAAACCCGCCACGCGCACATTGATCTTGCCTTTAGAACGCTCCATGCTCTCCAGCAATGAGGCAATACTGCCCTGAGTAAACTGCTGCAATTCCGGCAAATATTGTTCAATAGGATGACCCGTTAAAAATAAGCCCAAGGTCAATTTTTCCGCTGCCAGACGTTCGTTTTCAGTCCACGGCTCTACGACCGTAGCGTAAGCAGCATTTTCAGATTCATCGGACGACTCCGACATTAAACCGAACAAATCATCCTGGCCGGTTTCAGTCATTTTGCCATGCTGTTCGGCCACTTTTAACGCCATCGGCAATTCTGCCAAATGCGCGGCGCGGTTATCATCAAACACATCAAACGCACCCGCACGAATCAAGGCTTCCAGCACCCGCCGATTGAATTTTCGTAAATCCACGCGCTGACACAAATCATACAAGCCAGTAAAAACACCTTGTGCCGTGCGTTCTGTCAGCATATCTTCAATAGCCGCCTGCCCTACGCCTTTTACCGCACCCAGCCCATAAACAATATGGCCTTGGGCATCGACGGTAAAACGATAGTTAGACACGTTGATATTGGGAGGATAAATCACCAGCTTCATTTGTCGGCATTCTTCAATTAACACCACCACTTTGTCGGTATTGTCCATGTCGGATGACAACACTGCCGCCATAAATTCCGCCGGATAATGGGCTTTTAACCACGCCGTCTGGTACGCAACCAGTGCGTAAGCTGCCGAATGCGATTTGTTGAAACCATACCCCGCAAACTTCTCCATCAAATCAAAAGTATAAGTCGCTATCGACTCTTCGATTTGATTGGCAACAGCACCGGTAGTGAACTTTTCACGCTCTTTGGCCATTTCCTCCGGTTTTTTCTTACCCATCGCGCGGCGCAGCATATCGGCACCGCCCAAGGTATAGCTGGCCAACTCGCGGGCAATTTGCATCACCTGTTCCTGATACAAAATAACACCGTTAGTGGGTTTTAAAATCGGCTCCAGCAATGGGTGGGCATACACCGCCTTGGTGCCGTGCTTCACATTAATATAGTCATCCACCATGCCAGATTCCAGCGGCCCCGGCCTGAATAACGCCACCAAAGCGATAATGTCATCGAAGCAATCGGGTTTGAGCTTTTTAATCAGCTCCTTCATGCCGCGAGATTCCAGCTGAAACACCGCAGTGGTTAGCCCGTATTTCAATAATTCGTAGGTCGGCGCATCATCGCGTGGAATCAGGGTAATATCGACTAAAGCTTCATGAGCCTGTTGTTTTTTGAGGTTGATGGTTTGCAAGGCCCAATCAATAATGGTCAGCGTGCGCAGCCCCAAAAAGTCGAACTTGACTAAACCGACGGCTTCCACGTCGTCCTTATCAAATTGCGTGACCAGATTACCGCCGCCCTGTTCACAATACAACGGGGTAAAATCGGTAAGCTTGGTGGGTGAAATGACCACACCACCGGCATGTTTACCGGCATTTCTGACCGTGCCTTCCAATACCAGACACATATCAATCAGCGTTTTGACTTCTTCTTCGCTATCGTACAGCTGTTTTAAATCGGGACTGTCTTTCAACGCTTTGGTCAGCGTCATGCCGATTTCAAAAGGCACCAGCTTGGCAAGGCGATCAACAAAACCGTAAGCATGCCCCAACACCCGCCCGACATCTCGAATCACCGCCTTGGCCGCCATCGAACCGTAAGTAATGATCTGGGCGACGTGATCGCGGCCATAATGCCGTGCCACGTAATCGATCACCTCATCACGCCTGTCCATACAAAAGTCAATATCAAAATCGGGCATGGATACCCGTTCGGGATTTAAAAACCGTTCGAACAACAAATCAAATTCAATCGGATCCAGATCGGTAATTTTTAAAGCATAGGCCACCAATGAACCCGCACCAGACCCCCGTCCTGGCCCTACCGGAATCAGCTGATTTTTTGCCCATTGGATAAAATCGGCAACAATCATAAAATAGCCAGGGAAACCCATTTGGGTAATCATTTTCAGCTCAAAATCCAGGCGTTCGTAGTAGATACGGCGGTTTTCTGCATCAGAGCCTTTGCCCACAGCAGGCGAATGCGCCAAACGTTGCTCCAAACCCTTTAATGCCGCTTCGCCCATCACTTCACCGAGCGTCATGCCTTCCGGCACGGGGAAATCTGGCAGGAAGTTTTTACCCAGCGTTAAGGTTAAATTACAGCGTTTGGCAATCTCTACGGAATTCTCCAGCGCTTCGGGAATATCGGCGAATAACGCTAACATTTCCTCGGCACTACGTAGGTATTGCTGGTTGGTATAATCTTTAGGGCGACGATTATCATCCAACACACGGCTTTGGTTAATACACACGCGGATTTCATGGGCGGCAAAATCCTTGGCGTGGATGAAGCGCACATCGTTGGTGGCGACCACCGGCAATCCCATCTCTAAGGCCAGTTCAACCGCTGCGGCGATATAACGCTCTTCATCAGGTTTGCCGATACGTTGCAATTCAAGGTAAAAGCTGTCTTTAAACAAGCCCTGCCAGTAAACCGCCAAACGTTTGGCGGCATCGGTATTTTCCGCCAACAATGCTCGGCCTATATCACCACTCATCGCACCGGAAAGCGCAATCAAACCGCTGTGGTTTTCTTCTATCCATTCATAACGCAGCATCGGTACGCCCTGATGCTGACCTTCCTGATACGCCTTGGAAATCAGTTCAGTTAAGGTGATATAACCTCGGTGATTATTGACCAGCAAGGTCAACCGATACGGCGTAGCGGGATCTTCGACATTAAAAATCAACACATCGGCACCGGCTATAGGTTTAATACCCTGCCCTAACGATGCTTTATAAAACTTAACCAGACCAAATAAATTGGCATGATCGGTCACCGCAACCGCAGGCATATTTAATTCAGCCAAACGTTTAACCAGTGGTTTTATTTTGACGATGCCGTCTACCAGCGAAAATTCAGTATGGAGTCTTAAATGGATAAAAGCAGGTTGCATGATGGATTAGGCAATAAACCGAGTGGAAACGAACAGCACTATACAATAAAAAGCCGGGTTATCGGCAAATGCCGAAGCTGTGTTTTATTAGTTTAGTCTATTCATAATGATAGCGAAAAAGCTAAAAATGAGTTATTCAGCAACGTCCAGAAAATTATTCTTTGAATAACACCAAACCTTCCTCTTGCTGAAAACTTTGCTTATTCTAACTGAATAATGCAGGATGCCTGTAAAACCGACATACTCCTAGCCCCTCTTTTCCAAAGAGAGGGGGATTGAACAAGTACCAACAAGCTGTCATAGGCATAGATCTATCAAACTGATTATTAATAATTTTTTATAATTTGTAGTTGCTGCGTACGCCATCCTACAGTATGGGTTTAATAATTGCGCTTACAAACTTTTTAAAAAAAAATTGACGATAATACCCAGAATGCTATATCATGTGCAGCTATTCAAGAGCAACTTGAATTAGATTATCAAGTTAGTAGCAGATGATAATCGGGGTGTAGCGCAGTTTGGTAGCGCGCCTGCTTTGGGAGCAGGATGTCGGGGGTTCGAATCCCTCCACCCCGACCATTTTGCGCTTGTAGCTCAACCGGATAGAGCACCAGCCTTCTAAGCTGGGGGTCGCAGGTTCGAGTCCTGCCAAGCGCGCCATTTCTTGAAATACCCATTATGGTGAGCGTAGCTCAGTTGGTAGAGTCCAGGATTGTGATTCCTGTTGTCGCGGGTTCGAGCCCCGTCGTTCACCCCATCAAATACAGCTGTTAAAACCACATCAACGGCTTTCTTATTGTTTATCTGTTTTACAAATTCCGCAGTTACACTGTAATGGCGATTTTGGCGTTGTTAAAAAAATGCTTTTAGCACTAGAGACAAAATACCAGCCAACATTAAGCCCATCATCCACTTTAGAATGGCTAGATCAATTTTTAACGGCGATAATGCTATCTCTAAATCATCTTTAGTAACTAGCTGTTTCTGGGCATCAGCAATCACGCGAACTACCGCTTCTGCCTGTTCTTGAGATATGCCTGCTGACCTGAGTTTATCAACGAGTTCTAAGGTATCAAAAGTTACTGTAGTCATGAAGAATTTTCCTATGCAGATGTCTACGCAAAGTCTAACACAGTCCGATATTGCCATAATACAGCGCAGCATTATTAGGCTGATTAAGAAATCAATAGCTGAAGGCTTAGTGATCGCTTACCTAATTTTGTAAATCCTGCGGTTTCACTGTTAAAAAAATGCTTTTAGCACCAGAGACAGCACCCCAGCAAGCAACACGCCTAACATCCACTTAATTAAGTTAAACTGCCCATCATGTTCCACAAGCTTTAGGCGTAGCAACGCGAGTTCTTTTTCCAGTTTGTGGTCGAAATGATCTTTTGTGACCAACGTGTCTTGTGCCTCCACAATTACACGCACTACTGCTTCGGCCTGCTCTTGAGGTATTCCAGCTGATTTTAATTTGCTAACAAGCTCTAAGGTATCAAAGGTTATTGTTGTCATTGTGCTTTCCGAGTCGGTTACGTTTGGCAGTTTAGCACAGTATCACTGCCGAAATAATCGATTGATGCGTACCAGAGTTTTGTAGAGACACGCTGTATGTACATTTACTGGCCTGCCAAAACAATAATCTTATCGATCGCATCAAAATCAATCGTTCCAGACTTAACGGGATTGATATTAATCCCATAGCACAGCGCAGCATTATTAGCCTGGTTGAGCAATCGATAGCCGATAGCGGTTTCATTTTTACGCCGTGCGGCTTCCACAACCGTATAAAAATTGACACTCTGGCCAAGGCAAACGTAATCTTCAACTGGCTTCAGGTAGATTTCCGCGCCATCTGCATCAAATAAATCACTGAAAACAGCCGCGAGTTGTTTGTTCTCTGAGATTTGTGTCAGCAACAAGCCCACCAATTCATCACTGACAATAAAATCATCCGCCTTGGCTATTTCGGCTAATACCTGATTTCTACTGTCCATCATTTCTGAAACAATGCTGTACGATTCGCCTTTCTGAGCTTCGATATCCCGCAAGTGCAATAAGGTTAGTAATGTTTTAGAATCAGCTTCTTGCATAGCAAGAATATCACTGTAACACAGTAAAATGATGTGCCCGTAAGAGGTGAGATTGAGCGTATCAAGAAACGCCCGATCCGTGGTATCGCCCAACATAAAGTGAATGTTCAGATTTTTGACTTCTGGCATCAGCGCGTTAACGATGGCCTCGGTACTGACCAATTCTGAAACAATGGTTAATTCAGAATCCGGCACGGCGTAATGATCCATTTCGCGCACGATAGTTTCGGCTCTTTGATTCCAACCTAAAATAATGTCCCGTTCCTTGACTATTGGACTGGGCGATGTACTACTGATTGCCGATATTGCAACATTAGGCGTGCCTAATACCTGGATTTTATCGTCATCGGCGGCAATGCAGATCAGAGTGTCATCTATTTGGATGGGTGTGGCCATGTCTGGATTAAGCTGCGCTATACCATCGCTTTGTAAACCAATTAACGTTGAATGGGCAAAGCTGGCCAAGGCATCGCCGTAAGTTTTACCCACCAGCGTGGGTTCTTGCTTAAAATAAATTTCGTCACCGGAAAAATTCAGCAGTTCCTTGTAAACGCTGCTTAAGCCGACTTGCCGTGAGGTTTGCACGGTGATGCGGGCAATCAAATCATCCGGTATCACCAGTTCGATTTCATCTTTGCCTATCATTTTGGCAACGGCGCTGTTTTTGGCATCACGCAATTCAGCGACGATATGGTATTTTTCGACGCGACGATTAGGATGGTTGGTAATGGCCAAAATCATTTTGATGACTTGTGCATCAGGATCGGCGTAGCCTTCTGGGGACAGGATGATAATTGATTTAGTGGCCTGTGGATTGACCACGTCCAACGCAGCTAAATCAATCGGGCTGCCAGAGCGACAAATCACTTTGGTACGGCCAATATCGGCAACGTGGGCACGGATTTGATCTTCCATGTCGATCTTGTCCTGGTCGGCCAAAATGACGATACGCGGTTTTTTGACGTTGGCATTGGCGATGGCCAGCTCGGAAATAATCAGGAACAAGCGTGATGACCAGCCTAAAATCAGGGTGTGGTTTTCCTCGCAAACAAACGAATGGCCTTTGCGCAGTTCTTCCAGCTTGCTTTCCAAGCCGCTGGACAAAATACTGATTAAACTGCTGACGATAAACAGTCCGGCCAGTGTAATCACCAATCCCCATAGCCGAAATGCCCAGCCGTTACCGTTGTCATCAGCCGCATCACCGCCCACTGTGCCTGCATCC